>CAZGPZ010000008.1:0-23566 GCA_964527385.1 uncultured Candidatus Saccharibacteria bacterium
GGTGATAGAGAAGACAGCAGAGGAACAGGCTGAAGACGAAGCTGCCGCACTCGCTTGCGCAAAAAACTGCCCGAGCTATGACACTACAACCCCTGCAAAGTGCAAGTGCCAACAATCCTGCCGTGCCGGCAGTCCAAATGCCGGAAGGCAAGCCTGTCGGCGCCAGCCTTGGCACGCAAAAAACAGTGCTCGATATCGGCACCGAGGCTGTTGGAGCGGCAGAAGTGCAAGGCAAAGTGCCGGTAACTGAACCACAGGCTGGCGAATCCCCCGAGGTTCCCGCCGCGTCTGCTGGCAGCGATGACAGCGATATGAAACTGGACGCGCCAAGCGAACCAGTGTCGGTTGAAACAAAATCGGAAGAAACGGCTGCTTCCACCGCCCCTATTCCTGCCGCCCGAACATCAGTTCCCGATGACGAAAGGGACGTCGAGGATGGCGATGGCCAGCTGGCACCCAACCAAGCCGTTGACCAAGCTAAGCGCAAGGAAGAGGACGCCAAGCTGACGCGCCTGGCGGAAGAGGAAAAAATAATTGCCAGCAAGCAATATTATCTGCCGATCAGCGGCGTCGAAAAGCAGCGCCGCAGCCTTGACCGTGTCGTGCTCGCTCTTGTTATTGTTGTGCTGCTATGCCTCGTGTGGCTTGACGTCGTGCTTGACGCCGGGATCATCAAACTGGGCGGCATCCAGCCGCTGACGCACCTGTTCAGGCAATAATCCTGGTCTTAGCCCAGCTCTGTTATGTCGTCCGAGCGGTCTTTGCATTCAATCCTGTAATGGGTTTGTAGGTAGCACAGGTCATCGGCGATTTTTGCAAGCAGTTTGGAGGCGGTTGCCGTGCTGATGTCCGGCAATGTCGTTGCCAACGATTCGATCGATGTTGCCAAGGTAACAAAGTAGTCGCCGGAGCGCACGGCAATAGCAAGGTCGAGCCGGTCGGGTTGCGCCCGATCGCGCATGTGCCGCGGGCGGGCCTGGTAATGGGAAAATATTTGGACTGATTGGGCGAGTACATAATCTGCCATGGCTACCTCCTTGGCGTGATGGTTACTTTGGCGTAGTTGTCCCGGGCGACGATAAGGTGGTCGAGCAGGTCGATGCCAAGCAGCGCGCCCGCGGCCGCCAATTGCTGCGTGACCGCGATGTCTTCTTCTGTCGGCTCCAAGCTGCCTGATGGGTGGTTATGGGCGATGATGATCGCGACGGCGCCGTGCTCAAGCGCGGGGCGGAAAACTTCGCGCGGGTGCACGATGTTGGCAGTCAGGCTGCCTACTGAAATAATCTCGTCATGTATTACCTCGTAGCGGCTGTTCAGGTAGAGCCCCCGCAATTGCTCCTTCGGGCTGTAGCCGATAGAGCGCAGGTATTCGAAGGCTTGCTCGGCGTTGCGGACGTACACCGCGCGCCCGGCTTGGCTGGCGAAAAACCGGCGCCCGAGCTCGAACGCGGCAACGAGCTGGCAGGCTTTCACGATAGGTATGCCGAGCACTTCGGCCATCTGTTGGGGATCGGTCTCGGCGGCGATCGCTTTCTCGCCGTATTCTTTGACAACCCGCTGGGCCATGGCGAATACTTCTTCTTTTTTAGTGCCGGTCCCGAGAATCGCTGCGACAAGTTCTGCCAAACTCAAACTGTCCGGTCCCTGGTACATCAGTTTTTCACGCGGTTTTTGGTCGTTCGGGAGGTCTTTGACGCGCAGGACGTACTGATTAACGCGCTCGCCGATGGTAACATCGTTGGCGCGCAGTGGGTACTGCATGGCTGGGCGGTCGGCTTGCGCGGCTTTCATAGGCAAAAGTATACGCCGAAGCCGCGCTGCTGTGTGTTTTTTGCCGGAAAATTCATGTAACGTTCAGATTCACTTCTTAAGTGGGGAATTGTGCGAATACCGTGCCAGTTATGCATATTACAGCGTTTTAGCCAGCCTGCTTTTGGTAAAATAGCGTAGTGCAAGACGATTTACTAGTAGGGCTGAACCCAGAACAGCGACGAGCGGTAGAGACGACCGAAGGACCGTTGTTGATACAGGCCGGCGCGGGCAGCGGCAAGACGAAAACGCTGACTCACCGTATCGCGTTTCTGATCGCGACCCGGCGGGCAACGCCGTACAATATCCTGGCTGTCACATTTACCAACAAAGCCGCCAAAGAAATGCGCGAACGCGTCGCGCAGCTGCTCGGCCAGCGCGCCGAAGACCGCTCGTTCATGCCATACATGGGAACATTCCACGGCATTTGCGTGCGCCTGCTGCGCCAGGACGGCGAGCACATCGGCATCCCGCGTAGCTTCGTCATCTTCGACGAGTCCGACGCGCAGGCCGCCATCAGGCACGCATCCAAGCAGCTTGGCATTGACGAGAAGAGCTTTCCGGCGCGCACACTCAAAAGCATGATCAGCAGCGCTAAGAATGAAATGATGACACCCCAAGAGTACGCCAGCGGCAGCACGAGCCCGGCGCAGGAAGCCGCCGCGAAAATCTATCCGTTGTACGAGCGCGCCCTGAAGGATGCGTCTGCCCTGGACTTCGACGACCTCGTGAACAAGACGGTCCACTTGCTGGAATCACAGCCCGTGGTGCGGAAAAAGTGGTCGGACCAGTTCCGTTACATCATGATTGACGAATACCAGGATACAAACGCCGCGCAGTACAAGTTGGTCAAACTCTTGACCAACCAAGACAAAAATATAGCTGTCGTAGGCGACGATTGGCAGTCGATTTATAGTTGGCGGGGCGCCGATTTTCGCAACATTTTGAACTTCGAGCGCGATTACAAAGGCTGCACGGTGATAAAGCTGGAGCAGAATTACCGTTCGACCAAACATATATTGGACGCGGCGCACGCCATTATCACCAAGAACGCGCAGCGCTCGGACAAAAAGCTATGGACCGATGCCGGCGACGGCTTGCCGGTGCAAATCATGCAGGCGAACGGGGAACAGGGAGAGGCGGAGGTGATTATCCGCCGCGTCCGGACGGCGGTCGGAGCCAGTTTGCGCCATTACCATGACTTCGCGGTGCTGTACCGCACGAACGCTCAAAGCCGCGCCGTCGAGGAAATGTTCATCCGTTACGGCGTGCCGTACCGTATTGTTGGCGGCGTGCGGTTCTACGACCGCAAGGAGATCAAAGACATTTTGGCGTATGTGCGCCTGATATTCCAGCCCGAAGACCGCGTCAGTTTCGAGCGCATCGTCAACGTGCCAGCGCGTGGTATCGGCGCGAAGTCGCTCAATAACTTCTACCAATGGCAGCAGGACAACGGGTACACGCTTACCCAGGCACTGGAACGAGTCGGCAACTGTGATAGTATCACGCCGAAAGCGCGCGTCGGCCTCGGCGACCTGGGTGCCATGCTTGCCACGCTGAGCGGCATTATGCCGACGACGACGGTCGCAGGCCTGGTTGACTCACTGCTTCGACGCATTAATTACCTGAAATATCTAGACGACGGCACGCCGCAAGGCGAAGCGAGGCAGGAAAACGTGAAGGAATTATTGAGCGTCGCGCAGGAGTACCAAGATGTTGGCATGGAAGGGTTCCTGGAAGAAGTGGCGTTGGTCAGCGACGTAGACACGGCGGATTTCGGCAGCGACGCGGTCATTCTCATGACGCTGCACGCCGCCAAAGGGTTGGAATTTCCGGTCGTATTCATGGTCGGCATGGAAGAATCCATCTTCCCGCATTCGCGTGCGCTGTACGACCAAAGCGAGATGGAAGAAGAGCGCCGGCTGTGCTATGTCGGCATGACGCGCGCCCGGCAGGAACTCTATATGACGTACGCGACCAGCCGGATGCTCTACGGCGGCGTGCAGCATAACTTGCCGAGCCGGTTTTTAAGCGAGATCGACAGCGGCTTCCAAACCAATAGCGGCAGCAGTTACGGCAGCGATTGGGCGCCGCAGCCGATGTTCAACGGCAGTTTGCAGGTCGGGTCGCGCCAGATGGCGGTCCCCGACGCGCCGCGCCATGCAGCCTGCGGGATCACTGGCGGACGAGCCGCGTTACGTGCCCGATGTCAATGAGGGTGATACGGTGAAGCATGCTTTGTTCGGCAATGGCACGATAGTAGAAAAAGACGGTGACATGGTCACCATCTATTTCAAAGGCAAAGGGACGAAGAAGCTGGATCTCGGCTTCGCCCCGATAGAGAAGCTGTAGGTCTAGTACCTGTCAGCTTCCCAGGCTGCAAAGTCAAGCTCGTCAGCGCCAAGCCGTAGTGTTGCGATTTCTTCGCCAACTGCCGCGCGGCGCATAGGATTGGCGACGCCGTTTTGGTCTAGTTCTTCGCTGACATCACCTTCAGGAACATCGCAACCAGTGTCTCCATCGTAAATATGCATAGTAACTCCTTACTTATTGATTTAGTGCATGCATTATGCATTCGGGGACAAAGATAGTCAAGCATAGGCAGTTTGCTATCCACGACTTGCTACAATACATAGAGCAAGGCTAGCATGAAACCTAAACTACCCGCCTCGCTGTCATCTATGCGCCGAAAGTTACACCACCTTCACTATCGCCTCCAAGTCACGCGGCGCCGGCATGTCCGCCGGGCACGGGCTATAGGCAGGCACCCATTTACCATCCCTGCCAGTGTCTTCCTGGCGTTGGTCCTGCTAGCGGCAATATCATTCTGGCTGTTCACGAGGGCGGGCAACACGCTTGAGCCAGCGGGCAACGATATCGTGATTATTTCCCATGACCATATTGTCCAGACCGTGCCAAGCCACGAACCGACAGTCGGCGCGCTCCTGGAAAAATTGAAGATAGTGGTCAATACCGGCGACGTGGTCGAGCCGGCGGCCGACACGCCGATCCACCAGGACGATTTCCGTATTAACATCTACCGGGCGGCGCCGGTCAAGGTATTGGATAACACGAAGCCGGTTTTCGCCTACAGCGCCGCTACCACGCCGCGCAGTGTCGCCGCGCAGGCGGGGCTGAAAATTTATCCTGAAGACAGCTTGGGAACCCAGCCCGTGGAGAATTTCTTGCAAGAACGGGCGCTTGGCAGCGTGGTTGTCATCAGCCGGTCAGTGCCGGTGAAACTGAGTATTAACGGCTATGTCGCCGATACGCGCACCCGGGCGGGAACCGTCGAAGCGTTCCTCAAGGAAAAAGGGATTACCCTGGGTAAAACCGGCAAAGTCAGGCCCGCGCTCGGGGCGCCGATCCGTTCCAACTTGACGGTGTCGGTCATCCGTGATGGGACTGGCATCCAAAGCGTCACCAAACCTATTGCTATGCCGGTGAAATATATCAACGACGGCTCGCTGGCATATGGCACCTTTGCCATCCGCCAAGCCGGCAGCGCCGGCGAACGCGTGCAGACATACCAGGTGACGGTAAGGGGCGGGAAAGTCGTGTCCAGCAAGCTCCTCCAAGATGTCGTGACCCAAGATGCCATCACCCAAATCGTTGTCCGCGGGACCAGCTTGTCGGGTATCAAGGGCGACATGGCGCTTGCCGGCATATCGCCGAACGACTACCAATACGTCGATTACATTGTTAGCCACGAGTCCGGTTGGTGTCCGACGAAGGCGCAAGGCCAAGTCGGCTACTGCCCGGTTTATTCCGGCTATGTTCCATCGTACGGCGGCTATGGCTTATGCCAATCGACACCGGGCAGCAAGATGGCTTCGGCCGGCAGCGACTGGGCGACCAACCCGATCACCCAGCTTCGCTGGTGCGACAGCTACGCCGTGGCACATTACGGTACATGGGCAGCAGCTTATAGCCACTGGATCGCGTACCGGTGGTGGTAGCCAGGCTTGCTACAATAGAGTGAACGAGATGGATGATTTACCGTTAGCGAAGAAATCACTCGGCCAACATTGGCTGCATGACCCAAAAAGCTTGCAGGCGATGTGCGATGCCGCAGACCTTAGCCTAGAGGACACCGTCGTTGAGGTAGGTCCCGGCCTTGGCACACTGACGGTGATGCTAGCGGCAAAGGCGAAGCAGGTCGTGGCGGTGGAGCTCGACAAGCAGCTTGCTGCTGACCTCCCCAAGCGAGTGACCGTCAGCAACCTGGAGACTATCAGCCAGGATATTTTGAAATTCAACTTCTCGGTGCTTGCCCCGGGATACAAGGTCGTTGCTAACATCCCCTACTACTTAACGAGCCATCTTATACGCATCCTGTCCGAAATAGACAACCCGCCGGAACGGGCGGTGCTGCTGGTGCAGAGGGAAGTTGCCCGCCGCGTCGCTGCAGAGCCGAACGACATGTCACTCCTAGCTGTCACGGCGCAGTTCTACAATGAAATTTCGCTCGGCCCGGTCGTGCCGGCGCGCTTGTTCACGCCGCCGCCAAAAGTTGACTCGCAGGTGTTAATTCTCACGCACCGCAGCGTGCCGTTATACCCAGACATCGACCCGAAGGCTTATTTCCGGGTGGTAAAGGCAGGGTTTTCGCAGCGCCGCAAAACGCTCCTTAACAGCCTAAGCGCCGGCTTGCACCTCAGCAAAGAAAAAACAGCAACCATGTTGCAGCATTCAGGCGTCGACCCTGGTGCCCGCGCGCAAGCTCTTTCCCTCGGCCAGTGGCAATCTGTACTCCAGGCGTTGCAACAACTGTGACATATAATTGCGCGTCATGGGACCACATGGTATCATCCTATGATCTATGATAAGAGAATCCCTCGAACGCACGTGGATTAGCAGTGATCTTTTTTGGATCTTCCGGCATGGCGACCTGACGACTCGGTGGGACCCTCGGCAGGGCGTTCGGCGTACCGGGCAAATAACGTTTTATGACCAGGGAAAGGCAGATGTCATTTACTGGCGCGAATTATTTGATGTTGGCGACGACTACCGGCCGAAGATCGAAGCTGATTGGCATGAGTATCCAGGGTCACGTCATCCGGCAAAGATCACCATCACCGATATGCTCGGCGTGACGCTCGATGGCAGTTGGCGGCTTCCGTTGGAAGGCGAAGACAACGGCATACGGATCAGGATTGCAGGCGGATCGGAGTGGAATCCTTTCGTGGGGGTGTTTACCTTCGACAATCATGGTATTGCCAAGGAGTTGCGGCCAAGCGGGAGTTTTGCAGAAGGAATTCCAAAGTTGCGTGGCAATGAGTATCTGACGGATGCCCAGATGGCCGCGTGGCTGGGATGCCTCATGATTGACCGGATCGACCCACGGCTGTAGTTAATAACTTGATATGTTAAGCAATTTGGCTAGAATGAGAGCATGACCACTCTGCAGCTAGCCAACAATGCCGCTTACCTGTTGCAACATGTTTCGTCCATTTTGGCGAAGCAGTCTGACCAAGTGCTGCAGGAGCAGCTCGGTATCGGGCTGGCGCAGTTCAAGATACTGCAGACACTTAAGGCCGAGCCACGCACGCCACAGCGCGAGATTGCATTCAACTTGGGGCAAACCGAAGCAAGCATCAGCCGGCAAGTGAAGCTCATGACCGCCGCCGGCATGCTGCAAAGCATGCGCAGCCCCAAAGACCATCGCGAACACCTGACGGTCCTGGCACCGAAAGGCGAGCGGCTTGTTGAAGCCGCTCAGGCCGCAATGGCCAAATTTTACCAGCCCATTTATGGCGTGCTAGGCGACAAGCAGCAAGCACAACTCGCCTCTGCATTGGAAAGTCTCCACGCGCAAGTGTGCCAGGCTGCGCACCCGGAACCCTCGGCTAGCAGTGCTGCGAATTGAGCCTGTCGCCCAAAGCGGTAGCTCGCATTCGGTGCCACCCAGCGCTCTATTCCATAGCATCATGCATGTGTCACTCCGCGGTGAGCTAACACGCGTAGCGACAAGTTCGTTGGCGCGCAAGCACGGCGCCAATTTCATTGACAGAGTGGCGTAATCATTAGCACGTTGTGCTCTGCTGTGCTATACTTACTGTACCGATTTTTCGGGGTGCGCATAGAAAAATGCGCCGCAACCATCAAATCACAATGTGTTTTGTGGTTGTACAAATATTCAAACCAGGGAGCTAGACGACCGTTTGAATATTTGAAAGGAGAGTCATAAGGCAGGGCTGAAGCTTTTGCCGCAAGGCAAAACGAAGCATGCCTGTAGGACTCGACGCGGGGCTGACTTAAGCTCGACGCTAGTTCCTTATCGGTTAGATCAGCAGGCCGCTTGCTAAGCGTTATATGGCAAACCAAAGTAGATGCAAACAAACTTGTATCTCGCGTAAAGACCTTTGTTGCGAGCATTCGTGTTCCGCAAATGGCTTTCGCACCAGTTGCAGCCTAATCGTTGCAGCAATACTTGGCGCGATATCAGATAGCACCAACGCATTTCATATTTCTGATTGCCCGGGTAGCAGTGTCCAAACTGCCCGCTAAGATTAGGATTGCCCGTGCCGGATGTTTGTCCGTTTCGATACCAGCACGCTAAGACAGCAAAACGAACTACGCCTGTAGAAGACTAACTAATAGACCGGCGGACGCGGAGGGCAGTGCTCCGCCAGCTCCACCAGAACAAGGACCCGACAGCCAAGTCGGGTTTTTGTTTTTTAGTAATTTTGGCAATAGTGAGCTATCTTACTGCACGCGCCGCATGCTTCCCATAGACTAGTACATACAGGAGGTATGCCGATGCCACCGAAGGAACCGAATGACGAAGAACGGCTGGAAGAATTGCCGGACGACTATGATACGCCGTTCAACATACCTGATGAAGCGCGGGAGATCGTGGCCGGTCCGGACAACGAACTATACATGACGAGTAAGCTTGGCGCGACGCACCCAGCGACGGACAGCGGGCTGGAATTGGCAGAATTGTATGACGAGGGCCTGTCCGGCGCCGCCGAAGCCGCCGAGCCCAATATCGGTGACATGGTAATTGGCTACCAACCGGTACAAAACATGACAAGGAGGGACAAAGCAATGGCAACAACCAAACAACGTGATGCGGCCCGGAAAAATATACAGAAAGCCCAGGCAACGTGGCGGGCAATGACGCCGCGCAAGCGGGCGCTCGCCCAACCGCAAGGCCGGAGCCGCGCCCTGCCTGGCACGCAAGGCGGCGGTGAATACTATCGGATCGTCGTACGGCCGAAGTCCGATTTTGTGATGTTCCGGTACCACGATATCGGCGAAAAAGGGCATCTGCAGCGCCTGGCAGGAAAGCGCAGCAGCGGTTCGTGGGCGACGCAGTCGTGGCTGGTCGGCAAGACCGACGCGCATGTCGTCGGCGGCGTGCTGGTGGCTGACACGAAAGACGCCCGCGACCTGCTCATGAGGCTGGGGAGCGAGCCGAAGCACGAGAAGGGCGATGTGTTCTCGGCGAAAGACCGCCCAAATGTCCCCGAGCGACTGAAGCCGACGCCTGCCCAGCAAAAGGCATGGGCCGCGAACATCAAGAAGGCCCAAGCCGCCCGCCACAGGCAAGCAGCCTAAAAACCCAGCCCGCGCCGCCCGCCGGCTACAAAACCCGTCGCGGCACCAGGTATTCGTTTTGCTCCTCATCGTATCTACAGGTACAGCTTCGTCCCTAAAAAACATGTACCTAGCATCCATCCACAGGTTTTTCGCCTTTGGCGGGAGATATGGAATGAGTTCTTAAGCAATTCTCGGTTGTGTATGCAATCGTTAGAACTGGTTCCAAAGGTACTGGTTAGCGACCTCGTGATGGTAAATCACTTCTGATGCCTTGACGGTAGTGCCCAGCTCGCGTGGGTTTCGGTTGGCGACGGCCACCTTTCGTTCCAGGTACTTTTCTTTGACTTCTTCGCCAAGCATCTTCGTTATGTAGTCGCTACCTTTGAAGAGGCGGATGGCATCCTGAATACTGTCAGGTAAAAAGCGTAAGCGCGGCCGTTTGTCTTCTTCGCTGGCCGGCGTTTTGTCTTCTATGCCGGTTTTTAGGATGGCTAACATCGCCGGGTACGGATTGGTGTCAGGAGCGACGGAGCGGATTTCGATACGGGCACTCTTTTCATTGCCAAACGGGATGCGGATCATCGAGCCGCGGTCATTGGCCGAGACTTTAATCTGATTTGGTGCTTCAAAATGTGGGTCAAGGCGGCGGTATGCGTTGACGCTTGAATTCAGAATTAGGCAAATATCCGGAGCGCGGTTCAGGATCTTATTAATGAATCCCCAGGCAGTTGCCGACAAGCGGTCAGCGCCATTCTCGCTGTAGAAGATATTCTTGCCGTTCTTGGCGAGTGAAAAGTTGAGGTGCATGCCGCTGCCATTGATACCTTGCACTGGTTTCGGCAGGAACGTAGCGGTCATACCCATGCTCATCGCAATCTGCCGGCAGACAAGTTTATACAGCTGGACTTGGTCGCAGGCGCGGAGCACGTCGGTGTACGAGAAATTAATTTCAAACTGCGACGGTGCTACTTCGGGGTGGTCTTTCTCGTTCCTGAATCCCATAGCGCGTTGCGCTTCGGCAGTTTTGTCTATGAAGCACCGTAAGTCATCAAGCGGCAGCGAGTGGAAGTAGCCACCGGTCGAGACAAGCGTAAAGCCGGTTTGCGCGCCGAACTGCTGTTCGGCGTCTATGCCTTTCAGCAGGAACCCTTCGATCTCCGGCGCCATGTATGCGATCAAGCCGTCTTTTGCTTCGATCTGTTCTAGGTATACCTGTAGCTGGCCGCGGAAATCAGCGGCGTATGGAGTGAAATCGCGGTTGCAAACATTAGCAAAAACAATAACTTTACCCGGTCCAAAAACGTCGGACGGAACATATGTAAAGCTGGTCCAGTCAAGTTTTAGGCGCAAGTCGGACTCCTGTTGTTTGCTAAAGCCCGATATAGACGAACCGTCAAAGGTTAGATTGTCGAGAGAACCCAGCAAAAACTTCTTGTCGTAGTCGAGCGTATGCAGCCGTCCCTCTATGTCCGAGAAGCAAACGGTAACGGCCTTAATGTGCGGCTCGTCCTTCAGGTATTTCGTGTGCATTTGCTCTGCTTCGGCCGGATCAGTGACCGCCCGGGCTTTGAGGTTGAGCTCTTCTAGTTCTGCATAGCTGAGTTCTAAAAACTGTTTGATCTTTGTCAATTCGTCCATGGTGTTCTCCCCATTTAAATATAATAGAAGTACTATTCGCCGAATGTGTAACCGGCCTCTTGGTGCAGTGAATGGTCGAGACCTCTTTGCTCCTCGTCATGACTTACTCTTAGGCCTATCAGGTGTTCTACGAGTTTCAGGAGCAGCCAGCTTCCTATAAATGAGAAAGCAAGTGTGGTGCCGACTGCCAAAGCCTGCTTGCCGAACAGCTCTAAGCCGCCGCCGGCGAGTAGGCCGTTTGCGCCGGCTGCGTTGATGCTCTTTTCTGCGAAGATGCCTACGAGCAAAGCGCCGATAACGCCACCGACAGCATGTACTCCGACGACATCAAGCGCGTCATCGTACCCGTGTTTGATTTTAATGTGGACGGCATAAGCGCAGCCGATACCTGCAGCAAGGCCAATGACAATGGAAGCGGCCGGGCTGACATAGCCAGCCGCCGGCGTAATAGCAACGAGGCCGGCAACGGCCCCGGAAACGGCGCCCAGTGTCGTAGGCCTGCCATACTTACGGTAATCCATGAATACCCAACCGAGCATTGCGGCACCTGCCGCAGTATTGGTCGTCAGAAAGGCGCTCGCCGCCAGGCCGCCGGCGCTCAGTGCGCTGCCGGCGTTAAATCCAAACCATCCGAACCACAACATGCCCGCGCCAAGGATAGTGAGCGGTAAATTATGAGGTACGAAAGTTTGCCTGCCGAGTCCATGCCGTTTGCCGAGGACAATTGCGCCGGCCAGCCCGGCGATGCCGGCATTGATATGTACGACGGTTCCGCCGGCGAAATCTAAGGCACCGAGATCGTGCAGCCAGCCCCCGGGTGCCCACACCCAGTGGGCGAGCGGTGCATAGATACAGATCAGCCAAAGGGTGGTAAACAGGGCATAGGCCGAAAACTTCATACGTTCAGCAAACGCCCCTGTGATCAGCGCCGGGGTAATGGCCGCAAAGAAGAGTTGGAAGACAACAAAGGCAAAAGCGGGGATCGTCGGTGCTGGGGCTATCGTTTGGCCAAAGTGGCTCAAGCCTGCGAACTGCAGATTGCCGATCAGATGGTGCACATCCGGCCCGAACGCGAGCGAATACACACCTAAAACCCACAGAACAGACACTAACCCAAGTGCGAACATGCTTTGGACGACCGTTGCCAACACGTTTTTAGCCCGGACCATACCGCCGTAAAACAGAGCCAACCCGGGGATCATAAACATCACAAGTGCAGCAGAAATCAGCACGTACGCCGTGTCGCCTGAGTCCATGGGGTGTCTCCTCAGTGTTATTGCTTACTTAGTGGACCTAGCTAGGTCAATCATATCATGTAGATATAATATATACAATATTTATATCAATTATTTATAAATTAATAATAAAAGTATATAAACTTACTACTAGAGATTGAATATTAAACTGCCAGCCAGGTGTGTTCTGGTCAAACGAGTATCGTTATGATAAAATAGGAATGAACAACGCTAGGGGCAAGCAGCCCTTATTTTATTGTCTATGCAACAAGATCCATCGAAAATCCGCAATATCGCGATTATCGCCCACGTCGACCATGGCAAAACGACGCTGGTTGATTGGCTGTTGAAGCAATCCAAGACATTTCGTGACAACCAGGCGGAAATGAACCAGGATCTGCTGATGGACAGCGGCGACCAAGAGCGCGAGCGCGGGATCACCATTACCGCGAAAGTCACAGCCGTGCAGCACGGTGATTACCGGATCAACATCGTCGACACGCCAGGTCATGCCGACTTTAGCGGCGAAGTTGAGCGCACGATCAACATGGCCGACGGCTGCCTGCTGATCGTCGATGCGCAAGAGGGGCCGATGCCACAAACGAAGTTCGTACTGGGCAAGGCGCTCGCTGCCGGGTTAAAGCCGATCGTTATCATCAACAAGATAGACAAGCCCGGTTCGCGCATTGCCGAAGTCGAAGACGAGTTGGCGGACCTGTTCCTGGAGCTTGCGATCCACGAAGACCAGTTGCACTATCCGGTGTATTACGCGGTCGGACGGGAAGGCAAGGCGTGGAAAGAAGTCCCGGCCAGCCTGGGCACGGAGGGTAACCTAGATGTCGTATTTGACGCGATTATCGACCATATTCCCGCGCCGCAGGTGGCGCTTGAAGCGCCGCTACAGATGCTGGTGACAGCACTAGCATGGGATAATTTCAAGGGAAAGTACGCCATCGGGCGCATAAGCGCCGGCCGGGTGAAGGCGGGCGACACCGTGACGCTGTGCAAGAAAGATGGCACGCAGGCGAAGGCCCGCGTCGAAGCAGTGTTCATGAGCTACGGCCTGGCACGTTTCGAAGTGCCTGGCGGCATTGCCGGCGACATCGTCCAATTGACGGGCATTGCCGACGCGCAAATTGGTGAAACTATCGCTGACGCCGACAAACCAGTCGCGCTGCCGGTACTTGAAGTCGAAGCGCCCACGCTGAAGATTTACCTGGGACCGAACACGAGCCCGTTCAAGGGCACAGAGGGCAAGTTCACCACATCGCGGCAAATTGGGGAGCGGCTGCACAAAGAACTGGAGACGAATGTTGGGCTTCGCGTCGAAGACAACGGCATTGGCTTTGTTGTCTCGGGGCGCGGCGAATTGCACCTGAGCGTGCTTATCGAATCGATGCGCCGGGAAGGCTACGAGTTCGAAGTTGGCCGCCCGCAAGTCGTCACGAAAGAAGAAAACGGCCAGGTACTGGAGCCGGTCGAAGAATTGATCATCGAAGTCCCAGCAGACCATGTCGGCACAGTACAGATGGAATTGGGCCAGCGCCGTGCGGTTTTGAAGGAGCATTTTGCTTCCCCGTCCAAGGGCGTCACCAAGCTGGTGTACGAGTTGCCTACCCGGGCGCTGCTCGGGCTTCGCAATATCTTGATGACGCAGACCAAGGGGACGGTAGTCATGAACTCACTGGTCGTAGGTTACCAGCCACTCGGTCCTGCCCTGCAGCAACTGCGTAACGGGGTGCTTATTTCATTCGAGGCCGGCACGGCGATGCCATATTCGCTTGAATCCGCCGAAGCGCGCGGCACGCTTTTCATCGGTCCTGCCACGCAAGTGTACGCTGGCCAAGTCGTCGGCCTGAACAACCGCCAGGAAGACATGGAAATCAATATCTGCAAGGCGAAGCATCTGACCAATATGCGCAGCAAATCATCTGACGGTGTCGTGCAGCTGACACCGCCGATTGTCCTGAGCCTGGAGCAATGCCTTGATTTTATTGAAAGCGACGAGCTGCTTGAAGTCACGCCGAAGTCATTGCGCCTACGGAAGCGGGAGCTTGACCCGATCAAGCGCAAGCGCCAAAAGAATTAACATCATTCTTGTAGGTATGTTGCAGAGCCGCTCGTGCTCGTAACAAGCCTGTCAGCCAGGCGGGCGTGCAAGGTCAGTCTCTGACGATCGCCCGTCTATTTACTGCCAAGTTTACGATTTGTTGGTAGAAGCGCATTTCCACCTCCAGGCGGTCCCAGCCTTTCTTCGTCAGGCGGTAGTGCCGCCGCCTCTCATCACCTTCAAATGGCATGTCTTCTATCAGGTGCCAATCGCGGAGTTGCCCGATCGTGCCATAGAGGGCACCTGGGCCAATTCGTACGCGTCCCGACGTGTCGCGTGCAATCTGCTCCATCAGTTCATAACCATGACGCGGTTGCAAGCTGAGGGCTAAAAGGATGCAGGAGGCTGTGCGTGAAAGCAGTTTAGTATCATCCAGTTGCATAAAAGTAATATATCAGAAATAGATATATCAACAAATGTAATAGTAGGCAAAATCCAACGTGGCACCTTTAACTTTGACAGCGCTAATGCTTAAATGGCTGTGTATGGCTTTGATACTGAACCCACTGAACGTCGTTGCTGCCGTGCGCGCGCGGATGATGCTGCGCAGGCAAGCGGGCTTGGGCGCGCACACCGTCCATGCAGCACGAACATACATCAGGGACTTTTGGCCGAAGCTGGAACGGTATCATCCAAAAGATGATGCAAGTTTGCTCGGGCTACCGAACCCGTATCTGGTGCCAAGCTACGACGAGAAGGCTACATTTGATTATGATGAGCTGTATTACTGGGACAGCTATTTTATGGCCCAGGGGCTGCTTGATGACAAACATTCTGAACTGGTGCGGGGTATCCTCGAAGATCTAGCCACTATGTTCCGTCGGTTCAAGATTATCCCGAACGCGTCCAGAACGTATCTTATGGGGCGCTCGCAGCCTCCCTTCCTGACTAGCTTTATTTTCGATGTTTATGAAGCATACAAACTGGACAAAAAGTGGCTGAAGGGCATGATTAGTGTTGCCCAAAAGGAATACGAGACGGTGTGGATGGGCACGAAGAAACCCAACGACCGCCAGGTGTACCGAGGGCTGTCACGCTACTATGACATCAATGTCCTGAACGACTTGGCGGAGGCCGAAAGCGGCTGGGACATGACGACACGCTTCAGCCAGAAAGCGTTGCATTACCTGCCGGTCGACTTGAACGCGCTTCTCTACAAGTACGAGGCAGACTTTTCAAAGGCGGCGCAAATCCTCGGCAAGGACAAAGAAAGCGTCGCGTGGAACGAGCGCGCCGAGACACGCAAGCGCGTCATGAACGAGCTGATGTGGGACCGTATCCGCGGCATGTATTTTGATTACGATTACGATCGCAAGCGTCGCGGCAGCGTTAGCAGCCTTGCGGCATATTACCCGATGTGGGCAGGCATGGTGGACGCGAACCAGGCGGAGGGGTTAGTGCGGTCGCTACGCCGTTTTGAAGCCAGAGGTGGCCTGACAACCACGGATGGGTTGCCTATTTTGGACTATTTGGAGCATTTGCCGACGCAGTGGGCATACCCGAACGGCTGGGCGCCCTTGCATTTCATCGTCGTGCAGGCATTGGAGCGCTATGGATATCACGCCGATGCGAAACGAATTGCCATGAAGTGGCTCAAGTGCAACCTCTGGTGGTTCAACAAGTATGGGGTCTTCCTGGAAAAATACAACGTCGTGAACCCGACCAAACCACCAGCCAAAGGCGTGTACCCCGCACAAACCGGCTTCGGCTGGACGAATGCCATATTCGAGCGGTTTTGCCGCGACTATATTGACCAAATATAGACATATGTACATCCATATGTTATAGTATATTACCATTGTGACTAACCGCCCAGCTTTTGGTTTGCCTTCAGAACTTGTGTCCAGCATTCATGCGTATGGCCTATTGGACGAACATGGCATGCGGGTAGAAGAGGGTATGCTCGGTGAAGAGAGGGTTATGCTTTACGCTGACGTAGATCATGACATGCGGCAGCCGTTTTTTGGAGAATGGCTGCGAAAGGTCGCCAACCCAAACGACCACTTGTTTGTAGAAGGTGGTGTGCCGCCCGAAGGTTGTGACGAGCTGGGAATACCGGGAGATACAGACTTTTCGGTATCATCAACCGAAAACACTTCCCTGCATGCAGCAGCCGGTCTCATTATGCACCGCACTGCACTGGTTGCGGCCAGATTACCTGATGAGTTGGCGGCTTGCGTGCGTCGAGAAACATGGACGGCTTCGCCTAATACTGAAGCAGCTCAAAGCATAATCAGTCGTTTTCCCATGGCCGGTCATGAAAATCCTGAATCGCAGTCTCTGGTAGAGCGTAATGTGCAGGTGCTCTGGAATCTTGAGCGCGCAACATGGAAAATTGTGGTTGAAAGAAGGAATGAAGTTCTATTCACAAAAATCATGGATGCACTTGCCGCTGGAAGTGGCAAAGTTTACGTTGTTTTAGGTAGAGGCCATTACTATGATCGCCAGGGGATGCGCACAAATCTTTTGATGCATCTACGTCAGAATGATGTACCATACACCGTTATTCGTCCTAGGCAACGCTCGACCAATAGAAAGCCATATGGTGGTGAGATAGATGAATACAACAGAGACGAAATGAAGAGAGCCTGGAAACAAGATGCAGAGTTTCTAAAACTTGCCTCGCTTACGCTTTTACCAGATACTACACCCTAAGGGTTACTGAACGCGCCGGTAGTATTCAAATGTTTGAAGCGAATATACCAGCCAGATTGGCAGGTGCCATGGCATGGCGCTTTGGAACGAACGGCGCTGGCTCTTATGACCGTACACCGAGATGATCTTCGAAAATACACCGCGGCCAGTGAAAATGCGCATGTCTGGGAGGGAACGGCGGACGTAGAACTGTGGATCGCGTGCCATGCGCGTAGGGAACCGGAATATCTTGTTGATGAGGTGTGCGGGTGGTGCCACATACCAAAATGGTGTGCTTGGATGGTACTTTGCCATCAATTCGGTAACTATCTCCGAGCAGCTGATGTGGTCCTCGTGCCCGTACAGCCCGGCTAAGTCGTATGTAATGACCAATCCGGGCTTTTGCTCTTCCAGGAGCCGAGACAGGTATTCGGTGAGCATTTCCCGCTTTGCGCCCAGCTGGCCGTCGCCGAAATCCTTTTGGATAAGCGTCGCGTTGAACCGTTGGCACGCATGTTCCATTTCTGTGTTACGCGTATTACGCAGGTGTGGATCCAAGCGCGCATCGGGCGTACCGTTTTCGCCGCGCGTCAAGACGGCGAATGTCAGCGCAACCCCTTGCCGTCTTAGCAGCCATGCCAGCCCTGCAAGGTTGGTTTCGTCGTCGGCGTGCGGGAAAATGATAAGCGCGGACCTGATGTCGACCGGTCGCGCTGCCGGCACTACAAAGTCGTTGGCGAACCAAAACGCAGCCAGCCAACCAGCGGTTGCCAGCGAAAAAACAGCGAGCAGAACCATCGTAACCATTGCCTGCAATTATAACAGGGGTTACAATAGTGCTGCCCTGTTATAATGCAGCTATACAAAATCGGAAACCAGGGAGCGAAGCCGACCGTTTACGATTTTGAAAGGAGGAATATAGCACCTTGCCGAAGCTTTTGGCTGGAGCCAAAACGAGGCTTATGCGTAGATTCCGACGCGGGTTCTTAGCTCAGTTGGCTAGAGCGCGGCATTCACATTGCCGAGGTCACAGGTTCGAGCCCTGTAGGACCCACCATATAAAAAGACCACTTAAGTGGTCTTTTTATATGGTGCTCTTACGAGGCGCGAGAACCGTCGGAGCGCACGAAGTGCGCGGAAGGTTCGGTGGAATGAAGCCACGCACAGAAGCTTGCTTCGAGCATGGCTGATTGGAGAAGCGAATGTAATGAGCGACCCTGTAGGACCCACCAAAAAGGTTCGCTAATTCGCCGATCAGGCGAATTATATGCCGAACCCAAGAGATCCGTCCTTTAAAAGAAAAAGATTTCGTGGCGTGAAGCTATACCCTATCAGGGAGAGAACCGTCGAGCGATCCGCTAACCAGCAGGGAGTGAATCTTATTGCATTTATTAGATAATAGTGTTATAGTATTGTGTTATGCAAAATGATGGAGAGATCCAATCTGCACCTCGGCAGCCGGAGCTTCTTGGGCAAGCGCGCCAAAAACTCGGCGGCGCTATCCGTTGGTTCCTATATGGTAACTCCGAGACCGCGGTTCTGCTTGACCCTGAAGCCGAATTTCAGATGCGTGAAGAAGCGTTGGGCCAATCTTGGCGCGGCGTATCGCCGGAAGATGCAGGGAGTACCACTGATGAGCGGCAGCTGCGTGACTTTGCCACTGAAGTCGGCGCGGATGCTATGCTTGAGGCCTTTGCGCCTGAAAACGCGATTCTCTGGACGCATCAGCAGGGTAGTGGTATCAAGCGTTGTATAGCAGATTGGCTGGCGCGTACGTATGCCACTGCAACAAAAGATCACCGGCAGTTTATCCACCAGGAGAATGTCGTCGCCTACGGGTTATTTACCCGTATGGGTATAAATCATGCCGAGGCATCCAGCATATTCCTCGCCTGGGAGTCGTATGACATAGACGAAGTTACAGAGCAGTACGAAAAAGATGGCTTTGATGAAGGCGAATCTCGAATGTGGGCGGCAAAGTGTTTGGAGACACGTATCGCAGATAATTTGGCAACGATGATCTGGCTTGAAGAACAACGTCCAGGTTCGGTCCGGATGCTGTATGATCAGTGCGGCATACGTAACTTTGGACGTTATCCAGCGGAAGCACTGCTGGCGCAACTCGATCTGGAACGAGATCCGGCTAAGCCACTGAACCTTGTAATAAGCGATACGCAGGATCGCAACTTATCGCTTAATTACAGGGAGTATGTAGCAGTGGCTACGCTGTTGGCCGATGGTCAGACTGTTTTTGTTGAAACGAGGTTTGGGTCTGAAGCAATGCTATATGCATACGCCTCAGGCATGGCAGAGCAGCATGGTCCGATCGATCGGCTCGTGTTCTGCACGCACGCATCAGAGAATACGATGGGTAACGATCCAGCTCAGGCGGTAACACAGGAGGAGATAGAGTCGGCGGATACATTTGCGCGAATGAAAGACGAAGGCACGCTCAGCCAGACTGCCGTCGCAGCGGTTATAGGCTGCAGGGCCGGAGTTGAGAACGGTATAGCAACCGCCTTGGCAAAGAGAGCAAACGTGCCTACGTTCGCGTTTGACGCTGACTTGTTCGGTTTTGACCCCAACACAGACACGGAATATCAAAGCCAGTCTGTTAGGCTCACTATCCCACCACAAGGTGAGACAACGTGGGCCGTGCTGATACAGCCTGATGGCTCGCGGCACATCATTGGCGGCGTGATGCAGCCCCTAGGTTCGTATAGTGTGCGACCTAGCCGCGTTTGGAGGGTGAAGTAAGCTAGTTGCAGCACAGGATGATTCCACCAAAGAAAACAGCTCACGAATGTGGGCTGTTTTCTTTGGTGTCCTGTCAGTGCGAGAACCGTCAAGCGAACGAACCGAGCGTAGGTTCGGTGGGATGAAAGACACGCGCAGAAGCTTGCTTCGAGCATGGCTGATTGGAGGAGCAAATGCAGTGAGCAACCCTGTAGGACCCACCAAATGGAGCTCGCACTCTTCGGGCTTTCCGTTGACAAGGCTGTTAATGGCTCATCATACTTCGAAGCATGCTAAAAAAGTTGCTCCCGCCGCTTGGTATTATTGTCGCGACGGCAATCTGGGGATCATCGTTCTTGGTCGTGAAAAACAGCCTTGCGGGCATTGACGCCGTGACATTGGTAACCTACCGTTTCTTGCTTGCGGCGTTCATTTTCGGCATGGTAGTGGTCGTGAGCAGGCGGCCACTCAAGAACAAATATTGGCACAAAGGCTGCATCCTAGGGGTGGTTACATTCGCGTATTTATCGTTGCAAGCTTTGGGGGTGAAAGATATACCTGCCGCAGAGTCGGCATTCCTGACCGGTTCGTTTATTGCCTTCGTGCCTGTTTTTGGTTTTGTGTTGTTCCACAAAGTTCCAACGGGCGTGCAAATTGCCTCGGTGCTGGTTGCGCTAGCGGGTTTGTGGTTTTTGACGGGCGGCTTGCATGATTTTGGCGCGGGAGAGGCGCTGACGCTCATGAACGCAGTACTGATTGGCTTGGACGTGGTGCTTGTTGACCGCTTTGTCAAAAGCGAGGTTGATATTATCGTGCTCAATTTCCAGCAATTCTTGGTTGTTGGCATCCTTGGGATTGCCTGCATGTTTGTATTCCACTTGCCCATGGGCGTAACGAATACGTATGCGCTCCAGGCAATTTTCTTCCTCGCGTTCTTTGCCACGGTTATTGCCTTCTGGCTGGTATCATTGGGCCAAAAGTACCTAAGCCCAGTGACGGCCGGTATCTTGCTCAGCACTGAAACGCTCTTCGGCGCGCTAGTGGCCTGGCTGTTCGGCGGGGAAATGTCAACGCAAGCCCAGATTATTGGCGGGGTAATGGTTATTGCTGCGATCGTTATATCAGAGTTGCCCATGAAGCATGTGTTACGTGTACGGCACGGACAGCGCGAAGGCGCTTTATAAGGCCGTAGCAACCGAGTAGTATGAACGTATGAAAGTACTTATTACCGGTGCGTCATCTGGTATTGGCAAGTCAGTCTCTGATTTGCTGCGTGAGAGTGGCTGGGAAATTGTTGCGCCGAGCCACGCCGAGCTAGATCTAGGCGACCTGGAAGCAGTCGCCGCGTATGGCGACCAGCTCAAACGCCAGCCCGGCCGCTACGATGCGTTTATCCACCTGGCGGGCATATGGCACGACGATCATGCGGTATTAGCGGGCAAGTCGGTCGACGCCTTTGCCGGCGCGCAAATCGCCGAAACGATGAACGTGGGTGTCACTTCTGCAATGATACTAGTGGCGGCATTGGCGCCGGGTATGGACGGCGGGACTGTCATTGGCGTCAGTGGCACGTTTGAATCCGGCGGTGCGGGCTGGCTGCCGTACTACACGAGCAAACGGGCACTGGAAGATTTCCTGGCCGGCTTGAGCCAGGACATGCCATCCCTCAAAGTGTACGGTGTGTCACCGTCAGATACCGCAACCGAGGCGTATGCCAAGTTTTACCCGCAATTCATCTGTGATTCCCAGTCGCCTGAAAGCGTCGCCAGCCTTATAGCCCAGCTGCTGGTTCCTGGGCACCAGTACGCGAGCGGGGATATCATCGTTATAAAGCAAGGCAAGCCGCACACTGCGTTCCATGCCTAATGCGCGTGGCATAACCGGTCGTCTTCGGCACGGTTCCTTGCTATAGTGTAACCATGACCGACGCTGAACATTGCCCGTTTTGCACGCCGAAAGAGCGCGTCTTGAAGGAAAATAAGCTTGCACGCGTTGTTTTGAGCAACCCCCGCAAAGTCCCAGGCCATTTCCTGGTACTGCCGAAGCGGCACGTCGAAAAGCCGTGGGAGCTGACCAACGACGAGCTAACAAGCATCTTTGAGCTGATATTCTTCATCGAGAAGAAAATCATTGGCAAGCTCGGCGACGGTTGCGATATCAAGCAGAACTACCGGCCGTTCATGCCGCAAAGCCGTTTGAAAGTCGACCACGTGCATTTCCATGTCTACCCGCGTTCGCTGTACGACTACCTGTACAAGGTGTCGGAGATTTACGAGACCGATTTGTTTGCCGACCTGGATGATGCCGAGCGTGACGCCGTCAGCAAGCTTCTCAATTGACCCGTTATCTGTTATCATAACCACATGACACGCGCGTATTACCCGGCAGTGATGCGTATGATGCCCCCGCGGGCATAATTTCTCTTTGGCAATATATTTTCTCTCACATCTTAAAACAGGTAGACTATAAGCATGAATAAGTTTTATGTGACCACATCGATACCCTACGTGAATGGCGAACCGCATCTCGGGCACGCCATGGAATTTGTCATGGCTGATGTTTTGGCGCGCCACGCCCGCGCGAAAGGCCTCAACACGCTGTTCAGTACTGGCACGGACGAGCATGGCGGCAAGATTGCCGAGAAAGCCGCCGAGCTTAAGATAACTCCGGAAGCTCTTGCCGACCAGATGAGCCAGAAGTTTCGCGACCTGGTGCACGCGCTGAACATCAGCAACGACCGCTTCATCCGCACAACCGACAAATCGCACGAGGAACGGGCGCAGTTAATTTGGCAGGCGCTGGAAAAGGACATTTACAAGGGCAAGTACGTCGGTTGGTACTGTACGGGCGACGAAGAGTTTTTCACCGAGACCCAAGTCAAAGCCAACCACGGTGTTTGCCCTGACCATAACCGTCCATACGAGAAAATAGAAGAGGATAACTACTTCTTCCGCTTGAGCAAATACGCTCCCGATGTCCAAAAGTCGATCGAATCGGGCGAGTTCCGGGTCATCCCGGAGACGCGGCGCAATGAAATCCTGGCCGTGCTGAAAGAAGGTCTGGAGGACATCAGTATTTCCCGCCCGAAGGACAAAATTGGCTGGGGCATTCCCGTGCCGGGCGACCCGAAGCAGGTCATGTACGTGTGGGTCGAAGCGCTCATGAACTACATCACGGTGCTAGGGTACCCGGAACACGAGGACTTCAAGACATTCTGGCCCGCCGACGTGCAAGTTATCGGCAAGGGAATTTTGCGGTTCCATGCAGCCATCTGGCCCGGCATGTTGCTGGCACTCGGTTTGCCGCTCGCGAAAATGCTGTACGTTCACGGCTATGTGACCGTCGACAACAAGAAAATGAGCAAATCGCTCGGCAATTCGGTGTCGCCCAACGAGGTCATTGCCAAATACGGCGCCGACGCGTTCCGCTACTACTTCCTGCGCCATGTGCCGTCATATGATGATGGCGACTTCAGCTGGGATTCGTTCGATGCGGCGTACAACAACGAACTCGCGAACGAGCTGGGCAACGCGGTCCAACGCACTGCGGCGATGATCCAGAAATACCAGGATGGCGCCATAGGCGAGATCCCGCCTGCCGAACACGATACCGCCCCATACGAAGCGGCGCTGGCAGCGTGCAAGTTCGACCGCGCCCTCGACGCCGTGTGGGAGCAAGTCCGCGGCCTGAACCAATACATCGACGAGGAAAAGCCGTGGGAAATTGCCAAGGCGAAAGATGTAGTGCACCTGCGCGAAGTGCTAGCGTACCAGGCGAGCTGCTTGCTTGAAATTGCTGACCTGCTTGAGCCGTTCCTACCCGAATCCTCCGGCAAAATCCGCGGCGTTTTCGCCGA
>CAZGPZ010000009.1:0-23517 GCA_964527385.1 uncultured Candidatus Saccharibacteria bacterium
AAAACCTTCGGGTCAAATTGTATAACTGATTCGTCGGCTTCGGGCAGCACAGCGACAGTGACCGTTGACGTATGTATTCGGCCTTGGCTTTCGGTCACCGGCACGCGCTGGACGCGGTGGACACCGGCCTCGAATTTCAACTGTTTGTAAGCGTTTTCGCCTTTGACGCTAAAAATAACTTCCTTGAAACCACCGACTTCGTTTGGCGATTCACTAATTAGCCCTAGCTTAAAATTGTGCAGCTCTGCCCAACGGGTGTACATGCGGAATAGTTCGCCGGCGAATAGGCTCGATTCGTCGCCGCCGGCAGCAGCGCGGATCTCGATGATGACGTCCCGGTCGTTATTGGGGTCTTGCGGCGTGAGAGCTTCGGACAGTTTTACCTCGTTTTGGTGCATTTTCCTGTCGATATCCTCGAGCTCGGCTTCGGCTAATGCCTGGAGTTCTGCATCGCCACCATCACGCAATTCTTCCGCGCCGGCTTTGTCTTGCGTGAGTTTGTTCCGTTCATCGAAGAGGCTGATGATCGATTCGAGCTGGCTGCGGCGACGGGCTAGCTTTGGATAAGATGGATCACTGAAAATGCTGGGGTCTTGCAAGTGCGACTCCAGCTGGGCGAATTCCGTGCGTAATGCCTGTTCTTTTTGGTCCATAACAATTCCTTAGAAATTATGGCATATAAAAAGCCACCGTCCTATGGGCGATGGCTATATGATTGGCCTAGCTAGCGGCTTTCGCTGGCAGGCTTGTTCTTTGCTTCAGACTTGCTGGCTTTGGCGCTTGCGCGTGCGGTTTGCTTCTTGGCGGCAGCAGCGCGCTTTTCGCGGGCGGCATCTCCAGCTTCGCGGCGGGCCTTGAAGCGGTCAACGCGTCCTTCGATGTCGACGATGCGTTCTTCGCCGGTGTAGAACGGATGCGAGCTGGCAGATATGTGGACTTTTACCAATGGATATTCAACGCCATCGAGCTTGATAATCTCGTCAGTGGCGACGGTCGAGCGCGTCAGATAGGTCGTGCTGTTGTTGAGATCTTGGAACACAACCGGACGATAGTTCTTTGGGTGTAAATCTTTTTTCATAAGCTTCGGGTGATTATATCTGTTGCGGCCAGAAATGTCAAAGGTTCTCTCTACTTGCCAAAGATACCCATCTCTGTTAAACTAGTAAAGTATCAATTAAGCAGGTTGGACGTACGTCCTCTCTTCGGCAGGTTGCTTAACCGCCTGAAGAGCAAAGCTTACCGGTGGAGAAAAGCCGGAACAAGCAGTCCAACCGAAGAGAAAGGATTTATCAATTATGGCTACTGTTGAGGTAGACATCAAGAAACTGCTCGAAGCTGGTGCTCACTTCGGGCACAAAACAAGCCGCTGGCACCCGAAAATGGCGCCGTTCATTTATGACAAGCGCAATGGCACGCATATCATCGATCTCGTACAGACGGTAGCCCGCCTGGACAAGGCGCTTGATTTCCTGGCGCAAACAAGCGCAGCCGGCAAACAGGTCCTCTTCGTGGGAACCAAAAAGCAGGCGCAGGACATCGTCAAGCAATTGGCGCAAGAAACTGGGATGCCTTATGTCACCGAGCGCTGGCTCGGCGGCATGCTGACGAACTGGAACACGATCGGCGGGCGCGTAAAGCACCTGAAAGACCTTGAAACCCGCATGGCTTCCGGCGAGTTGGCGAACAAATACAACAAGCTTGAGGTGCAGCGTTTCCAAGAGGAAATCGATGGCATGAACATCCTATACGGCGGTATCAAGGATATGAATAGCAAGCCGGGCGTAGTCGTTGTCTTCGATGTAGTTAGCGACATGAACGCTGTTCGCGAGGCGCGCAAAATGAAACTGCCTATCGTCGCGCTGGTTGATACGAATGCGGACCCGAGCCTGGTGACATACCCGGTGCCATGCAACGACGACGCTATCAAGACGTTACAACTCGTGGCTGACTATATGAAGGCGGCGGTCACCGAAGGCAAGAGCAAGTCCAAGCAGCCAGAAGCCGCGAACGACAAAGATGCCAAAGAAGTACCCGCCAAGATTGACCGAGGGGAAGGCTAGTTTATGGCGGTGGATATTGCGCAAATAAAGCGGTTGAAGGATCTTACTGGTGTCGGCCTGACTGATGCCAAAGCAGCGCTGGAAGAAGCCAACGGCGACTTCGACAAAGCACTTGCGGCAATGCGCAAAAAAGGCCTGACCAAAGCCGAAAAACGCGGTGAGCGCGAAGCTCGCGCCGGGCTGATCGGCACCTACAACCACGACAATCGCATCGGCGTGTTGGTCGAGGTTAACTGCGAAACCGACTTCGTTGCCCGTAACGAAATCTTCACGAACCTCGTGAAAGACATTGCCATGCAAGTGGCGGCTACCAGCCCGGAATATGTCAGCATCGACGCTGTGCCGGCTGCTGTCGTGGAAAAACTCAAAGCCGAATTTAGCGAAAAGACCAAGGCCGAGGGCAAACCCGAAGCCATGGTCGAAAAAATCGTCGAGGGACAGCTGAAAAAGCATTTTGCCGAACGCTGCCTGCTCGACCAGCCGTTCATCAAAGACGACAGCAAAACAGTAGGCGAGTACTTGAAAGAGCATATCGCCAAGCTCGGCGAAAATATTGTCATCCGCCGCTTTGCCCGCATGGCGCTCGGCGAAGTCGCATAGTATTTACTCCTATTAACATATGTGGTATAACAATCTCACTCAAATTGGAGAGCAAAATGGCAGTAGGTGAAGAAGTCGGGCAAGCTGAAGAGCATCTTGATAGAGTTATTATGACCTTGCAGCTCAACAATATGCGCGATGTCTTGGCGATGGCTGGAACTGTGCAAAGCGCAGCGTATAAAAATGCAGCAGGTAAGCTTAATGGGTGGGTTTGCGGTGATGTTGTTGATCGGGATGGCCAGGTAGCCGGAAGGTTTGCGCCAGACTGGGATGGCGACCGCAGCTATCGGCTTTTTGGTGTTGTCGGCGATCATCACGAAACAGCAATAGACGCTGGGCCATTATCTAACGCCCAGGTTAGGCAACTACTGGCAGGTGGCCGTACGTCTGCCAAAATCATGTTCATTCCCTCGTTCAGTGTAAAACCGGAAGATCTTGCCAAAGAGACTGAGAGTATGGCGCAGCGTTTCGCGCACACGTATGATGAAATACGCGGGCGTTATGACAACGTGGTTACCAAGCTATCACATTTTTTCGCGGGTCTTCTTTAGGTGGTAATGTATATTTAGAAAACGGCGGTAGGAATGACCGCCGTTTTTCGGTATAATAGGCGACAGTTAACAGAGGAAGTATATGAGCCCGAACCAAGCGGTTGATGATGCAAAAAAGAAATTTGACGACGCTGTCCAGCATTTTAGCGATGAACTGAAGAAGCTTAGGACTGGGCGGGCGCACCCGAGCATGCTTGATGGCGTGATGGTGGAAGCATATGGCGCGCAAATGCCGCTGAACCAGGCGGCGACCGTTACTACGGCTGATGCGCAGCTGCTGCAGATCAGCCCGTTCGACCCAAACAACCTCCAGGCTATTGCCAAGGCTATCCGCGACAATCCGTCGCTCGGCTTGAACCCGACCGATGACGGACGCGTGGTGCGCGTGCCAATCCCGGCGCTGACCGAAGAACGCCGCCGCGACCTGGTGAAAGTTATCTCGCAGAAGCAAGAGGAGTGCATGGTAACGCTCCGTAACATCCGCCACGATGCAATGAGCGCGATTGAACAGGCAAAAAAGGACAAGCAAACTGGCGAAGACGACGCCAAGCGCTTGGAAAAACAGGTCGACGATACGATGGCCAAAGCGCGAGCTGACGCTGAAACGGCGTCCAAAGCCAAAGAACAAGAGATCATGACCGTCTAAGGTCGTTTTATTATGCCAAATGGCCTATCAAAACAATCACTAGCACTATTCGAGACTTATAAGCAGGCGATCAACCAGGAGTTGGCAGAGTACTTTGAGGCTTTGCCAAAGAAGTTTGCGCTGCAAAACCTGCCTGGCATCGTCAAGCACGAGCTAGAATTAACGGCTGAGTACACGCTCGGTTCGGGCAAGCGGGTTCGCGGCGCGCTTGCAGCGATGGTGTACGATCATCTGACAAGCAAGCACCTGAGCAAAACAGGCTTGCAGCTGGCAGTAGTAATGGAGCTTATCCAGAGCTATATATTGATTGTTGATGACATTACCGACCGGTCTGATATGCGCCGCGGCAAGCCCACGGTACATCGTCGATACGAGCAGGTCTACAAAGGTAGCATTAGTGAGCGTGAGGCCGAGCAATTCGCGATGTACACCAGCCTGGTTACCGGCCATCTGGCACAATCATTGCTCGCTGAAATCAAAGAAAAACCGGAGCACGTCGTACGCGCTATTCATGCGTTAAATAATAATATGACGACCACCGGCTTTGGGCAGTTCGACGACATCATGCAGGAAATCACGCGTGACGCCAGCAAAGATGACATCATCCGTAAATATGCGCTCAAGACGAGCCACTACACATACATCAACCCCCTTCACGCAGGTATGGCGTTGGCGGGCATCGTTGATGAAAATGCCTACCGCGAAGTTGCGAAGTTCGGCGAAGCCGCGGGAATTGCTTTTCAGGCACACGATGATTACCTCGGTATATTCGGGACCGAAGAAACCGGCAAGCCCACTACGGACGATATAAAAGAAGGCAAGCTAACCATCTTGACCGAGTACGCGCTTGGCCATGGTTCAGCTAAAGATGTAAAAATATTGAAGAGCTATTTAGGCAATCCGGCATTCAACGAGCAGGACCTTGTTATCGCGCGTGAAATCTTTGACAAAACCGGTGCTACAATGGAAGCACGACGGGTCGCGCGGCATTATGCAGACAATGCAATCAAGCAGTTGCAAAATGTCACCATTTGGGACGATACATTTAATGCTGGCCTGGCGGACTTAGTAATGTACTCAATCACGAGGAAATCATGAGCGATACAACAGTTCCAGTTCACTTAGGGATCATTATGGACGGCAACCGGCGTTGGGCCAAAGAACATGGCTTGAGCGTCGCCGAAGGGCACAAGCAAGGTTATTTGACGCTCAGGCATATCGCCCGTGCGGCGCTGAAACGCGGGATCCGCTACATGTCGGCCTACGCGTTCTCTACTGAAAATTGGTCGCGCGACAAGCTTGAGGTGCGGGAAATCATGAAGTTATTCCTTTGGGGATTGAAGCACGAGATCAAAGGGCTCAACAAAGACGGAATCCGCTTGCGGGTTGTCGGCTCGAAGATGAAGTTTGGCGCAGCCACCATGCGGGCCATCCTGCATGCCGAAGAGGCAACCAAAAACAACACGCGCGGCACGCTCCTGATCTGCCTTGATTACGGCGGGCAACAGGAAATAGTTGACGCGGTGAAGCGGATCGCCGAACTCGGCTACAAGCCAGAGGAGATCACGCCGGAGTTGATCACCAAACATATGTACGCGCCTGATGTGCCGAATCCTGACTTGATTGTCCGCACTTCGGGCGAGAAGCGCACCAGCGGCTATATGCTCTGGGAGGGTGCTTACAGCGAGCTGGCATTCGTGCAGGCCAACTGGCCGGATTTCAGCGAAAACGACCTTGACGCGGTGCTCGCGGATTATGCTGACCGCCAGCGCCGTTTTGGCAAATAGGAGTTCTCCCAAGCACGAGCGATACGGTACAATAAGGTAGCGATGACAGTTATTCTCATGATTCTTGGTATTGTTTTGTTCTTCATGCTCGTGGTGGTGCATGAGTGGGGGCACTTCATCATGGCCAAGCGCGGCGGTGTTGTCGTGGAGGAATTTGGGATCGGCTTCCCGCCCAGGGTTTTCCAGAAAAGGACTAAAGGTGGCTGGCTGTTCACGATCAACTTGCTGCCGCTCGGCGGTTTCGTGAAGCTGAAGGGCGAGCATGATGTTGACGACGAACCGGGCAGCCTCGGCGCGGCCAGCGTCTGGACGAAGACGAAAATCATGGCAGCCGGTGTGGTCATGAACCTTGCAGCCGCGTATGTCCTGCTTGTTATTCTTGCGCTTGCCGGCATGCCGCAGATTGTCGACAACCAGTTCACGGTCAAAAGTGACGTGGCTTACATGCAACACGCCCAAAAATACATTGTAGCGGGGGAAGTAGTTGCTGGTTCGCCGGCGGGCAAGGCTGGCATCCGCGTAGATGATACGGTCATGGCTTTCGGGGCACCGGGGCACTTGGTACAACTTACGAGCGAAGGCCAACTACCCAGCCTCACCCAGCAATTTGCCGGTAAAACCGCAGCTATTGAGTATCGTCATGGTAGCGGTCCGGTTGTCTCGCGCATCGTGACGCTAGAAACCAAAGCCGAAGTGGACAAAGCACGCGCGTCGGGCAAGCAAGCCGGTTATCTCGGTGTGAGCGTGTATCAGGCACAAAAGGGGATCGATGTCATCCGTTCGACATGGTCGGCGCCGATCGTCGCAGCCGGCATTACCAAGCAATTCACCGTGCTAACGTTCCAAGGCCTGGGCAAGGCGATAGCCGGACTTTTCGGCATCGTTGCCGGCGAAGTAACCCACAACACTGCTGCGCGCGAAGCGGCACAAGTCCAGGCGTCGTCGCAAGTTGCCGGGCCGGTCGGTATTTTCTTTGTTTTCCAATATGCTAGCGAAGTCGGCTTGCGATTCGTGCTGATGGTTGTGGCGCTGCTTTCGCTGACACTCGCCATCATGAATATTTTGCCCATCCCGGCGTTGGACGGCGGGCGGCTATGGCTCATGCTGGCAACCCGCGCGATCAAGCGGCCATTGCCTGCCAAGCGAGAGGAAGCAATCAACGCAGCCGGTTTCGCTTTCCTAATGGGACTTATCATTTTAGTAACGATTGTTGATGTCCGACGATTCTTTTAACCCGGTAAGCGTGCCGGACAAGCCGCATGGCTGGTTCGTCGCATTGTTCGTGTTGGCGGCGACAGTGTTTGCTTTCTTTGCGTCGGAAGTGATCTCAGCACTGCTGGTAGGTATTTATCCGGCAATCCGTCATTGGTCGCAAGCACAAGCGAATGCCTGGTTGGAGAATTCAGTCCTCACGCAATTCGCCATCGGCGTTATCGCATATGGGTTGTTCATCGCGGCAATTTGGCAGGTCATGCGTTGGCTGCATTGGTCATGGCAGGATATCGGGTTGCGGCGTCCCCGCCTAAAACATCTTGCGTACGGGCTGTTGGCAACGGTCCCGTATTACATGCTGTATCTCGGGTTCCTCATCATTGTCAGCCTGGCCATACCGTCGCTTAATTTGAACCAGCAGCAGCAAATCGGATTTGGAACGGCACATAGCACGATAGACCTCGTATGGGTATATGTCAGCCTGGCGGTTATCCCGCCGATAGCGGAAGAGATCGCCATGCGCGGTTTCCTCTACACAGGGCTTCGCAAATGGTTGCCAAAAATCGTCGCTGCGCTCGTCGTCAGCGCGCTGTTCGCCGCGGCACATTTGTCGGAGGGCAGCAGTGGGCCGCTCTGGATCGGGGCAATCGATACCTTTGCGCTCTCGCTCGTCCTGGTGTTCCTGCGCGAAAAAACCGGTAACTTATGGGCCGGCATCGTGCTCCATGCCGCCAAGAACAGCGTTGCGTTCGCGCTCCTCTTTCTTGCCAAGTAATGAAATCGTGATCTTGACAAATCTTGCAAGTGCGATATAGTTTTTACTCATGAGCTACAAAGTTCAAACTTTCCGAGTCGTCCCGCCGGCCCCGCTTTGCCCGGAGGCTTTGCTACGTTTGAACTAAACTAACGACAACGAATCAGCACAAGGCGGCCTTCCGGGCCGTCTTTTTTATACTTGTGCTGATTTCAAGGAGTGATCATGAAGACTATTCAGGATGCTACAGGTGAGGCGAAAATAACTGTCGGCGTGTTAGGGGCTTATGGGAAAATGGGCTCGCTCATAGCGACGGAGCTAGAAGGACATGAACAATATAATGTGATTCGGGTTGGCCGCGGCGACGATATGGGCTGTTTACAAGACGCGGACTTCATATTCGGCTGTACGAAACCCCAGGGCTTTGACGAACGTGATGCGGGCGGAAAGGAAATCGGACCCGCGTTCCAACTGAGGCAATACATTGGTAAAAGAACGGTATTTGCTTCGATTATGGCCGGCAAAACGGCAGAAGAGCTTACGGAATTACTTGGAACCGGCCAAGTGATACAGATTATGCCTAATCTGGCGCTCGAAAACTGTCTTAGCACGACCGGTTGGTACGCGCAAAGCGGCGTTGACGAAGAACGTGTTCAACAAGTAGCAGAAATAATTAGCCGCTGGGGAAGGAGCGTACGGCTTGATTCCGCGGATGAGTTTCATGCATTCACGGTTTTAGCCGGCGCAGGCCCAGCCTATTTCTTCGACTTGGCTGATATGATTGAAGAAAGTGCAAGAAGGTGGGGTCTTGGCAAGCATGCTTCGACAATCGCAAATGGCGTTTTAGCCGGCGCAGGCAGCTTTGCTACCGGCGAATGCAATTTCGCTAAACGCGCCAATGATGTTACATCAAAGGGCGGCGTAGCGGCACGGGTACGCGAGGTGCAGCGAGAACTTGGCTGGCAGAGTATCTTTCGGATAGCTATAGACGAAGGAGTTGATCGCTCGCGGCAACTCGGCAAACGATGAGCCATGATCATCTATAGCGCAATGGAAGAAAAAACAGGTACAATAATCAATAACGAGTCTACAAAGGAGTAAAAAATCATGAAAATGTCTGAATTGTTCGGCAGGCCATCGAAAACCGAGGGCCTTGACTACCCAACCGCATCGCACCGCTTGTTAACGCGGGCCGGTTTTATTCGTGAGTCTACGGCGGGCAGGTACTACCTGTTGCCGCTGGGGCTTAAGGTCCACGAGAAAATTGCCGATGTAGTGCGCAAACACATGGATGCGAGCGGTGCACAGGAGCTGATCATGCCGGTCTTGCACCCATTGAGCTTGTGGCAGGAAACAAACCGGACTACGACCGCTGGCTTTGAGCTCATGAAGATAAAAGACCGGCGCGAGTTTGAATTCGCGCTTGGTGGGACGGCCGAGGAAATGGCGGTCGACCTGGTGCGCAAGTTCAACATCAGTTACAAGGACCTGCCGTTCAATATCTATCAGTTCTCTATGAAGTTCCGCGACGAAATGCGCGCCCGCGGCGGCCTTCTCCGCGTCCGCGAATTTGTCATGAAAGACGCCTACAGCTTTAGTACCGAGGAACAGTTCAAGGTGATTTACCAACAAATGTGGGATGCATACAAGGCGATTTTCGAGGAGCTTGGCCTGAAGGTTGACGTGGTAGCCGCTGACAACGGTTATATTGGTGGTGAATTCTGCCATGAATTCATTTCCGAAAGCGAAGTTGGCGAGAGCCGCTACTTCATAGATAATAACAGCGGCTACGCGGCCCATGAAGATGTTGCCGTCGTCGCCCTTGACAACAAGAACGTAGACGAACCATTGCAGGACCTACAGGAAGTAGATGCGGTCCGCGGCACGACCATGGAAGATGGCGTCAAACTGCATAGTTTGCCATTATGGCAGCAGACGAAAGATGTGACCTACTTCGACGAAGCATCGAAGCGCTATATCTTGGTGCTAATCCGCGGCGATTTTGATGTCAACGAGACGAAGCTCACGCACGTGGCAGAAGCGTACCAACTTCGCATGGCAACCGACGACGAAGTGCGTGACGACCTTGGCAGCGAACGAGGGTTCATTTCGCCGGTCGGCATAACGAAGCAGGGCAAAAAGACAGGCTACCCGCTTATTATTGTCGCCGACAAAAGCATGCGTACAGTCCACAACATGTACGGCGGTGCCAACAAGAAAAACCGCGATCTCCTGAATATTAATATCGATCGCGACTGGAAACCCGATATTGAAGGAGACGTCGCGCTTGCCCAGCCGGGCATGCACAGCCAAGAAGGCGGGGAGCTGGCGGAAAAGCGGGGCATCGAAGTTGGTAACATATTCCAGCTCGGCTACCATTACACGAACCTCATGCACGACGCCGAGTACACCGACGAGCACGGCAAGCGCCAGAAGTACTACATGGGTTGTTATGGCATCGGCATTGGACGCACGATGGCGGCAATCGTCGAAGCACATCACGACGGCAAGGGGATTGCGTGGCCGGAAAACATAGCACCCTACAAAGTATACCTAGTCCGCCTTGGCGACGACGAAACGGTCACCAAACAAGCTGACGAGTTATATTCTTTATTGACAAGTGCTGGCGTTTCGGTATTATATGATGACCGTGACATGCGGGCAGGCGAAAAGTTCGCCGACGCAGACCTGATTGGTTTGCCCCACCGGGTCGTGGTAAGCGGCAAGACAGCCGCGGCAAACGCTTACGAATATAAAGCGCGAACGCAAGATACCGTACAGCAGCTATCATCGTCAGATTTGCTAGGAATGCTCGGCGCCAAAGCACAATGAGGCCATAGCGCCGGCGCCAATAACAGATACAGCCGTAATAAACCAAAGGAGCGTGCAAACCGCTATGCTGAAAAAAATGTTTCGACTAACCCAAGAAGGCGTGGACGAGCTAAAAAAGGAGCTTGCCCAGTTATTGGCGGACCGCGCCGAGATTGCCGAGCACATCAAGACGGCGCGTGAATTCGGCGACCTGGCCGAAAATGCCGAGTACCAGTCAGCACGCGCTGACCAAGAGAAAAACGACGCACGCCTCCAGGAGGTCGAGCACATCCTCCAGAACCTCGAGATCATCAAAGCTCCAAAAGGGGACAGCAAAGTCCAGCTTGGTTCCAAAGTGACACTCAAGGGCGACGGCAAAACCAAAGTCTTCCAGATTGTCGGTACCGTTGAAGCCAATCCGCTCGAAGGCAAGATTTCTGACGAATCGCCAATCGGCAAATCATTGATGGGCCGGAAAGTCGGCGACGAAGCCGAAATTGTCACGCCTGCCGAAACGGCTACCTACAAGGTGACGGACATAGCCTAGCGCTCTCGTCCGGTATCATAGCAATCCAGAAAGAGTGTCAGCTATGTCCCAGAACCCGAAGGGATACTTGCTAGTTATATCTTAATATCAGATACTAGGAATCATATGGCAACACTCAAAGATCTCCGCGACGAACGGCTCCGCAAACTAGAAGAAATCAAAAAACTGGGCGTCAACCCATACCCGGCTGAGAGCCGGCGCACGCACACGCTACGAGAAGTGCGCGACCAATTCGAGACGCTTGAGGGCAAGGACGTCGCGGTGGTCGGGCGCATCCAGAATATTCGTAAGTTCGGCAAAATTGCGTTTGTCGTCATTCGCGACCAGAGCGGGCAATTGCAGCTATTCTTGGCTGGCGACAAAGTTGCGCCGCTCGATGCCACCCATAGCCAGCTCGGCTTTGACCAGCTGCCATTGCTCGACACTGGAGATTTCATCGAAGCGCACGGTTCGGTCATCAAGACGCAGACGGGCGAAATATCAGTAGAGACCCACGCAATGCGTCTGCTGAGCAAAAGCTTGCGGCCGATGCCGACCGCGCAAGAAGGTTTCACCAACAAAGAAGAGCGCCTGCGTAGGCGTTATGTCGATATGAATGTAAACCTCGATGTCCGCGAGCGCTTCGTGCGTCGTAGCCGTTTCTGGCAGGCAACACGCGACTTCCTGAACGATCACGGGTTCATCGAAGTAAATATTCCAGTCTTGGAACACACGACCGGTGGTGCCGATGCCAACCCGTTTGTTACGCACATGGACGCACTGGACCAGGATTTCTACCTCCGCATCAGCCACGAATTGCCACTCAAACGCTTAATCGGGGCTGGTTTCGAGAAAGTCTACGACATCGGTCCAAGATTCCGAAACGAGAATTATTCGGACGAACATCTGCCCGAGCATGTCGCCTTCGAAAGCTATGCCGCTTACGAAGACTATCATGATGGTATGAAACTCTACGAAGAAATGATGAAGACTGTGGCGCAGGCGACATGGGGCACGTTGCGGTTCAAAGTTGGCGAATTTGACGTAAATCTTGACCAACCATGGCCGGTCGTGAAATACGCCGACATTATGCGCGAAAAGTTCGGCGTTGATGTATTCAATCCCGATCTCGAGCAAATGAAGAAAATTCTGGCTGAGAACAAAGTTGAGCTCGATGGCGATATTAACCATATGCGGGCTATGGATAGTGTCTGGAAACTCATCCGCAAGCAATCAGCCGGTCCGTTTTGGCTGATACACGAGCCAGTGGAGATATCACCACTTGCCAAGCAAGATCCCGAGAATCCCCGTGTCACACAGCGGTTTCACCCGGTGATCGCCGGCACGGAAATGGGCAATGGCTATACTGAGCTGAACGATCCGGTCGACCAGCTCAATCGCTTCATGGAACAGCAGAAACTGCGTGATGCTGGCGACGCCGAGGCGCAAATGCTGGATATTGATTACGTCGAGATGTTGGAATACGGTATGCCGCCAACGTGCGGCTGGAGCTACTCTGAGCGTTTCTTCTGGTCGTTGGAAGGCGTGACTGCCCGCGAAGGCGTGCCTTTCCCGCAGCTTCGCCACGAAATCGACGAGACGACCAAGACTATATATCCGGAGCTCTACGCGCCGAGAGCAGCGGGGCGTATCGGCAGCAGCAGTCGCCCCCAGGACTTCACGAAACGCATCGTGAGCGTGGTCAACAAAGACCTTGAGCCATGGCGCATTACGAACGCCGTGGCGCACATGAACGCCATCATCGGCAATGAACTTGAGAAAGATGAGTTGGTGAGCGGTGATTACTTTGTGACTGAAGACGGTACAACATTGCCGCGTAATTCGCAATATGCCATTATCATCATGCGTGCGGATGACAAGGAATTGCACAAGCTGCACCAAAAGGTCAAAGAGCGCAACCTGAAACACCACGTCTTCATCAAAGAGATGCAGGACACGACAAATGACCAGGAAATTATTGACATGCTCGAACACCAACCAGCCGATCAAACTGAATTTTACGGTGTGACTTTCTTCGCGCCGAATGACATAGCTGACGACCTGACCAAGGGTCTCCAGCTTCTGAAGTAATCTACAAAAACTGTTGCAGAGCTTTGGTGACGGTTTCGACGTTGTCTTTTTCTACCACGAACGACAGCTCGGTGAGCGTTGATATTATTTCTATCAAGTTGACTTTGTACGATGCGACGCTGGCGACTAAGCGGTATACGACGTTAGGCACGGTCATGTAGCTGACGGGGAAATGGACGGTAACCGCGTATAAATTGTCCTGGATGAACGTTGGCGGCTCATCAACTGCATTTGTAACAGTGCTTTCGTAGCGTGCCGGCACGATGATCGTTATCTCGCGGTTGCCTTGGGTCACGGCGATGAAGTTTTCGCTGTCGTCGTGGAGGCCGCGCGTTATGTGTTCAAGCTCGCGCGTGGTAACGGTACTGCGCGGGTAGGTAATGTCTACCAACGGCGCGCGGACGGTCAAATCGTTTATATGCAAATCAGGGATTGCTGCCGGCTGTTTTTTGGCTTCTTTTTCCAGGCGGGACAGGGAAACGGCTAGGGTGGCCACGTCGACTTTTTCGCCGCGTGACGCCTCGACATCTGCCCGGATACTCCTGCCATAGGCGCGTAGGTTGAGCACACCACGCTGGAGCGCGTCTTGTGCCGTCAAATCTCCGGCAAGCCTGGTTTTGATGAGATCCGTGATTGTTTGCATGTTATATATGTAACTTTATGATCAAAATTGTAACAAATATAGATTAAATAGTCAACCGGAAGTTCCTTCGATATGATTGGACGCGTTGCCCAAAAATATGTCATAACTGGGCATAAATATTATTGAAGGAGATGCAATGAACCCTAATATTCGAAGGCAATTGCCGGTCATACAACCACATCACAGGCAAATAAACTGCGCGATTGACAGCGCAATCGACCAACAACATGCGTGCATGCTGCGAAAACCGAGCAAAACACTCGCACAACTTGAAACAAATAATCGCCTTTTCTTTACCGCGAACGAGGCTGGTGCGTTTGAGCATTCATGCACGGTTGTCTCGTTGGTTCCGGAAAGCTGGCGTGCCGACCCTCGCCTGAGAATTGACGAGGTAGGCGGTTTGATCGCCGGTCCTGGCCGCCAGCGTGGCGGGCGGCGGGCGAGCGCAACCGTGAGACGAGCGGTGGAAACACGGCGTGAAATAGATGGCGATAATCAGCTATTTGTTGCAACGAGCCGCGGGGAGGATTCGGCCAGGGTGCTGGAAGAAGCCGGCCTTACGCGAGTCTCAATCGCCGAGTTCTATATGCTTTTTGGAGGTCTCTCGTGCGATCCAGAATGCGTTGAAGGGCCAGAAGGCCAACCAGCTTGGCTGGGATGCGGCGCGCGAGCACTGTGCGCTGCTCGTGGTGATGTGGCGGATGGTATTCGCCCTGACGGTTGCCATGGCTATGTGAGTGATCTTGAGTTGGCGTGGAAAAAAGAGCGTATGCTCCGCGAACTATTCCACGACGATGCGTCAGAAGTACGTGCCGCAATTGCAGAAGGTTTTCGCGAAGAAGAGATGGCAGGATTACTGCAATGAGGCATTCTTCTTTCACTCTATACCGGGACGAAGCGGGGCAGAATGCCCGGTGTAACGTGTTATCGGTTGGCTCGGGCGCGCCGCACGTCGTTTTGACGGCACTACAGCATGGAAATGAGGTGTTGGGCTTAGAAGCAGGTTTGCAGGCGCTGCAACAGCTTGAAGCGGGAATTGTGCACGGAACGGTTACGCTTCTGGCGTGCTTGAACCCGATTGGTTTCCAAGAAGGGACGCGCAACGCACTGAACCGAAGTTTTGACCTGGCAGGGACGACCCAAACCAACCTCAACCGCCTTCACCCTGGCAACCCGAACGGCACATTCGTTGATCGGATGGCTTACGCCATTGACCAGTACATTACAAGCCTACAGCCAGATTATTTGGTTGATCTGCACACCTACGCAGTTCAGTCAGTACCGCACGTCATCATCGATCCTGTCGATGCCGCACTGCGCGGGCGCCTAACGGTGTGGTCGGCGGCAAGCGGGTTGCCGTACTACCACGAGTTTGCCGAGGATAACTATGCTGGACAAGGACTGAACAACTGCCTGAGCGGTGTGTGGTGCCTAAGAGGCGTGCCAGCCGTCACGGTCGAACTTGGCCCGCAAGTTGGTTTTGGAATCGGCGACGTAGATAATGCGGCGGCAGCAGTACTGCACGTGCTTGAAGCGGTCAATGTTACCGAGGCCGCTTCTGCGCTGGACGGGCAAACGAGTGCCATTGCGGCGGCACTGGCCGGCAAACAATGGCAGCGCGCCGAGATTGAGAATGATTCGCCTGCCCAAGGTTATGTCCGTCACCACGTTCGGATCGGCGAGATGGTCCAGCAGGGGCAACTTTTGGCGGAAATTGTACAGCTTGATGGGCGGACTGGCGCACGCGTTTGTGCGCCGAGCGGCGGCATGGTGTTCATTTGGCACGATGACCCGCGGGCATATCCTGGTTCGAAACTCGGTATCATGCTCTGTCCAAGCAGATAGTCTAGTACACTAGAAGGATGGTTGAAGTTAGTGACGAAGAGTTCCAGCGGATGATCGACGAAGCGCTGGGGACATTGCCGAAAGAGCACATCGATAACCTGAAAAACGTAGCTATCTTGTACGAACACGACCCGACGCCGGCACAGCGGCAGAAGTTGGCGCTACGCAACGACCAGACGTTGTTCGGGCTATACGAAGGCGTGCCACTCAGCCAGCGCCAGGGAGCGACGCGCCTGTTCCCGGACAAGATTACTTTGTTCGTTAACCCACTCCGAATGAGCGCCAACGACATGCCGGGGCTCAAAGAGCAGATCCGCCATACGCTGTGGCACGAAATTGCCCACTACTATGGCCTCGATCATGCCCAAATCCACAATTTAGAATAGCTTTTGGCGTCGTCATTCCCAGCTTGACTGGGAATCCAGGCCATTATTTTTACTGGATTCCCGCCTACGCGGGAATGACGGCATGGGCTATACTGTTCTCATATGGATGAGCGCATTGTAATCGCGGTTCTGGCAGGCACGACCAGAGAAAAGCGACTATCTACCATGGCAGCACAGTGGATCGCTGAATTTGGGCGCAAGCAGCCGAACGTGGAGATTATTTTCGTTGACCCAAAAGATTTCAATTTTCCTGGAGACGGCAACGACCCCGAGGGGAAGGATCCGCGCTACAGCGAAATAACTGCCAAAGCTGACGCCTTTTTCATCGTCACGCCAGAATATAACCATAGCTTTCCGGGGTCACTGAAACGCATGCTCGACAGCGAGCTGGCAAACTATAATCACAAGCCGGTAGCGTTCGCCGGTGTCAGCGATGGCAACTGGGGCGGGACGCGGGCAGTCGAATCGCTTGTGCCGGCGGTGCGGGAAACGGGCATGGTGGTACTGTCGTGGGATATGTACTTCCCTTGGGTCCAGAATATCTTTGATGAGTCGGGCGCCATGAAGCCGGAATCCGAGCCACGGTATACTAAAAACGCACAAAAACTGTTAGATGAACTGCTTTGGATGGCACGCTTGTTCAAAACCGGTCGCCAACAGCTAACGCAACGTTAAAAAGAAAAACAGACCCTCGTTAGCGGGCCTGTTTTTACATCTGGGCTGTGCTTATTTCTTAGCATCAACCTTCTTGCCGCCGTAGTAGCTGCGGATCTGGTACAGAAAGTAAAACCCAATCGCGGACCCAACTGCACCCCCAACCAGCCGTGCAAAGCCGTCGTTCGGGAACGCAAAGAGCGCGATAACCGCATAAGCAAGGTTAACAAGTGCGCCATAAAACAGCATGTCCCAGCCGGCTTTCTTGCGTGTGCGCAGCCCAGGGAAGGCAAGCAGATATAACACGCCTTCAGCGGCAAGGATTACGAAGCTTAGCATCAGCCAGAGCGTCCAACCGCTCGTCGTAGCCGCCGATGGCACGCCATAGTAGTTGCTCAGCGCGTTGAGGTACGATGTTGCTGTATTGACCAATGTAGCTGCTTGCCATACTCCCCACGCCAGCCAAAGCGATAATACCCCCACGACCAGCGCGATCCATGGCATGTACTGCACGATTGCCTTGCGCCCGTTTTCTGGCATGTCTGGGACACCTTTAAATGCTTGGCCAAGCTTGTCTTCAAGTTGGTTTACCGAACTCGTCATCACAACCCTCGCTTATTACTGTTAAGGATAAGCATAACCTGAACCAGGGGAGGTTTTCAAGCGATATTTCAGCGTGCTCTCAGCCGCGGCCGGGAAAAGACGGGTATAATAAGACTCATGCAAGCACTTTGGAACGACAAGATTATCGCGGAAGCCCCGCGTGAAAAGCTTATTTACATCGAAGGAAATTGGTATTTCCCGCCCGATAGCGTCAAACAAGAATACCTACGCAAGAGTGATACCCCCTATACATGCCCATGGAAAGGCGAGTGCCAGTATTTTGATGTCGGTGGCGGCGAAAAGTGGAGCAAGGACAATGCGTGGAGCTACCCAGAACCCAAGCCAAGCGCGATCGGGATCGTCAAGAAAGATTTTTCTAACTATGTCGCCTTCTGGCGAGAGGTACAGGTCGCCGAGTAGTCAGAACCGGGTGTCGGGCACCGATCTGGACCACAGTATCTCAAACATAGCGCGCTGCGCGTCGGCTATCTCCTGGTTGTAGATCTCGATGCCAAACAGCTCGTTGTCCTTCCAGTTGCAGTACATGACGACATTGTCGTATATCTCGCAGGCATGGGTCACTGGAAAAACATCAGGGGAAATGTAGTGATAGACGATGTCATCAACCCGTTGGCTGTACCCCTGGCCAAATGTAACGTTCGCGTCATCCCAGCTTTTCAGGAACTCGTCACCGCTGATGAGGCGCTGGCGAAGCTTGCGCTTGTGAAACTCTTCCCAGTAGTGTTCCATGAACTTTTTGCCATTCGGCTCATCGATAATCCGATAGGCGTAACCGACAATTTCGCTTTTGGCGCGCAGTTCGTTCCAAAACATCTGGCGGATGCCTTCGCGCCCCTGGTAAAACTGCACGCGGGTAACAGGGGAGCTAAGTGAATTCCTGCCTAAAACTTGCTCGATCAATCCCAACTCGTCTTGCAGGCTTTTGAGCTCTTGCTCTTTCTCATTGATCAATATGTGCAAGTTAGCAATTGGCGCGGCTTTGATGATGCCACGTTTGTAGTGGCTCTCGACCTCTATCAGATTACTTGCGAGCAGGCTGTCGACCAGGCGATAAATACGGGTGCGCTCGACGCGGGAAGATCGTGATAATTCAGAAATAGTCTGTGGGCCATGTTCATGGAGGGCAATGTAGATATCGGCAATCTCCGGCTCGAGGCCGAGCTTCGCGAAATACGTTTTGATGGTGTCTGTATTAGCAAGCATAAGAGGAGTATAGCAGTTGTGCAGTTTTTGCACAACAGTTTTCCACAATACTGCCACAGTTAGTATGATGTTTGTGCAGCCAAGTGCACAGAGCGCTGAGCCGCAGAAGAGCAGGCATGACTAAGAATTTGATTTCGAACAATCTTGCCGTGGAATTGCATGTTCCTCACTTCGAACCGGCTCGCGCATTCTATGGTTTATTGGGTTTTGAAGCGCAGGATTATGACCCAGCGACCACAAGCGCGCTAGGCTATCTGGTCCTTGTTCGCCACGACTTGCTTGGCGATACGATGCTTAATTTTTATGGTGATCGGCCGGCAGTGGCAAAGCATGCTCATTTCAGTGCCTTTCCGCCAAGCACGCCGCGGGGCTATGCTGTCGAAATCACTGTTCCGGTTGGCGATGTAGAAGCACTGTGGAAGAATGTGCGACCACAGCTTGAAGAAGGTGACATTGCACAACCGCTAGAAACTAAAAGCTGGGGTGACAAAGACTTCCGGGTAATTGACCCCTACGGATTCTACGTTCGCTTCACCGAGCTGGTTGACTGGGGCCAAGTGTAGATAGCGTGATTTGTTCGCCCTCAAGGTGCTTGGCCAAGTAGCTATCGTGGCTGATGTAGACGAGTGCCCCCTTGTAGTGAGCGAGCGCTGCTTCCAGCTCTTCGATCGAAGGCAGGTCTAGGTGGTTGGTGGGCTCGTCGAGGATGAGCAAATTCGGGTCGTTGGCGAACATTTTGATCAACTGTAGCCGGGCTTTTTGGCCTCCCGACAGGCTCGCAACCAGTTGGTTGCGGTCTTCGTACGGGTCAAAGAGGTAGTCGGACAAAATACGCATGACCTGCTCGTTGGTAATCTGTTGGCTGTAGAGCCCATATAAGTGCTCGATTGCGGCGGCAAGCGTCATGTCGAGCAGGGCATCACCGACTTCTTGTTCGTAGGTGTTGATGCGCAGCTTCGTGTCGGTAGTAATGGTGCCATGCAGCAGCGTCGCGGGCTCTTCACCTTTAGCCGTAGCAATAATTGCGCGAATTAGGGTTGTTTTGCCAACGCCGTTCCGTCCCACGATACGCAAGCGGTCGCCGGTCAGAATGCGAGGGCTGAGCGGGGCAAACAGCGGAGAATTGTAGCCGACTTGCACCTCATCCAAAGCAACGAGATCACGTCGCCGTTCATCTTGGGAGAGCCGGCGGATGTGAATGGTCTTGGCTTTGTGTTTCTGGTAGTTGGCTTCCACGTTGGGCTTTAGCGTAGCCACAGATTCCTGATCGATCCAGAAACTGGGCCGCTCCAGTGTCTCCAGCTCGGCAAGTTCTCGCCTCAGGCGGGCTTCCATGACCACGAACGGGTTTTTTTGGTCTGCGGTTCCCGACCAGCGCGGCTTCATCTTGATGGCATACTGGATCTGTTTTTTGACGTTCAGGATGCGACGGCGCGTGACTTCATATTCGTTCAGGCTGTTAGCGGTGCGTTGGGCATTCTGCAGCAGGTAGGCATCGTAATTACCCGGGAAATTCTCAGCGGCGCCGTCTTTAATTTCAATGATTCGTGATACGTGCTGCAGGACGTCGCGGTCGTGCGTGATAACGACGACGGCGTGCCGCGCATCCCGGAACCACTCGATGAACGCTTCTTTGGCGACGTAATCCATATGGTTGGTCGGTTCGTCGATGAGTGCCAGGCTGGCGTTGGAATGCTCGACGATGATGAGCTCGACGAAACGTTTTTGGCCACCGGACAGATTGGCCATCCGGGCGCCGCCATCCAACTGGTACGCATCCAGCGAACGGGTAACGCGGTCTTCCACGGTGTAGTAGTCGAGCTGTGAAAATCGCTCCAATGCTTCGCTATATGTTGTAATTCTGCGCATGTCGCTGCCCATCGTATCGGGATAGGTATCAATGATATGCTTCAGCTTGGTGTATTCAGGAAGGTTGTTCAGGATGTAGTGCAGCGCCGTTTGGTCACCGAGACCGTGGTGTTCCTGGCGGGTGCTGGCAATGCGCACGCCGCTTCTGGCGGTGATTTTGCCGGCGTAATCGTTGTCCTCGCCAGCCAGCATACGGAAAAGCGTCGTCTTGCCGACGCCGTTGCGGCCGATGATAGCGATCTTCTCATTATCCTCGATAGTCAGCTTCAATCCGGCAAACAATTCCTTGTTGCCGATAGATTTTTGTTCGATGTCAGCGCTCAGTAGCATAGTATTCCTTCACGGTATTAGAAAAGGCGGGCCAGGATTAGTGAAGAAATACGCACATGTGACCATTGTAACAGATTGTAACGGTCCCGTTTAGGGCTTTTGCCACGTTTTATGGGAAACATTCATAACATCGGTGGTATAGTAAGCAGTATGAAGATGTCTGCTACAACGTTTATCAAGGGCCTGTTTGCTGGAAAATCAAATATATCCGCGGAAGCGCTCAGGAAATGGAATATTGGATTCGCCGTGCTTTTGGCCACGCAAGCGGTAGCGATCGTGCTTTTGAGCGCTGCCCGCGAAGTACCGCTTACTGTTTCGTTCATGACGACCGATTCACTGCAATCGAAGCTGGCACATGCGACAGTTTTCGCTCCTGGGCTTCGCCAGCTAACCATGCTGGACCTTGCGTATCTCGTGGGTGTCATCCTGATTATTTCAGCGCTCTTCCGTGCCGCGGCGGCAACGTTTTGCCGCAACGTGTATGAAGTATCGCTGAAGCGTGAGGTGAATGCCTGGCGCTGGGTGGAATGGGCGCTGGTGGGTGGCTTGATGGTTGTGTTGCTCGGCCTTTTGGCGGGCATGTACGATGTTGCCAGTTTGGCCTTGGTCTTCGCATTGATAGCGGCAATGTTTACGGCGGGGTATGGCCTCGAATTGCAAAATCGGGCTGGCAAGCATCGGTCCCCGCTTGGCAAGCTGCTAGCTACGGCCGGCATCGCTTCTGGCGTTATCTCGCTTCTGGCGGTCGTGTCGTATATGTGTGCCACGAATGCTCTGGGGAATGTAGCGTTTCCGGTCCACCTTTACTGGCCGTACATTGTTGTCGTTATACTGTTTGCCAAACTAGTGGTGAATACGCACTTGGCACTTACTAAAAAAGGCAAGTGGTCGTCGGTATGGTATGCAGAAGGTTGGTACATGGCGCTTGGATTTGTTGGCGAAACAGTACTGGCATGGCTGCTATTTGCCACGGTGTTGCATCCATGACGGCAGGGAGTGATAAGCCGGCTATAATTTTTGACTTTGACGGTACCCTTGCGGACAGCTTATACGCGACGTTGCAGGTACTATTCGAGCTGATACACCGGCAGGCGCTGCCTGCGGAGGATATCAGCCGGTTGCGAGGCATGACTATGCGGCAAGTCCTGCGCGAACTTAACATACCTGCTTGGCGCGCACTTTTTTTGAAGCAAACCGTGTATAAAGCCATGCGCGACCGCATGGACAACATCGCGCTCATACCGGGAATGGACGAAGCGATCAAGCGGCTTGCCACTGGCCACCAGCTGTATGTTCTCAGCTCAAATGACGCAGTGAACGTGCGGATCTTTCTAGGAAGGTTCCGGCTAGGTGATTACTTTAACGGCGTTTATGGTGACGCCAATCCGTTCGGCAAGGCGCGGCAGCTGAAGCGCTTAGTACGTGAGCATGCCTTAGACGCAAGCCAGGCATGGTATGTTGGCGACCAAACTTGGGACGTTACCGCTGCACACCGGGCGGGCATGAAAGCTGCCGCCGTCGCTTGGGGGTTTAGCAACCTGCATGTGCTCAAGGCGAAGCGGCCGGAGGCCATGGTATTTTCACCGGATGAACTCGCGAAGGCAATTGCTGGATAATTACCGTGGCAGATAATGTTGGCACCGTAGTAATAGAAAAGATCGTCGAAGGCGGCCAAGGCTTAGGTACGCTGCCAGGCGGAAAAAAAGTATTTGTATGGAACGCGCTTCCCGGGGAAACCGTGCGCGTGCGAATTACCAAAGAGAAACATTCCTACGCAGAAGCTGTTGCAGAGGAGATTATACAGGCGTCGCCCGATCGCATTGCGCCAAAAGACGCAAACTATCTTGGTGCGAGCCCGTGGCAAATAGTGGCATTCGACGCTGAAAATAATTTTAAACGCCAGATTGTCCACGATATTTTCGCGCAGGCAAAGGTAACCATTCCCGATTTCCAGTTTACGGCGGATGATCGGGAATTCCAGTACCGCAACAAAGCAGAGTATGGATTCTGGGGCGACGATAGCGGGCTGCACTTGGCTTCGTACCAACGCGGCAGCCATGGCAAACAAATCGTAAATGGCAGCTCGCTGACTATGCCCGGAATTGATGCAGCCGCGAATGCTATCTGTAGCCAGCTCGAAAAAATGCAGATCCGCGCTGGCGACTTGAAAACAATAATTGTTCGGTCTTCGCAAAACCATGAGCTGGTTGCGGCATTATATGTGAAGCGCGAGGACTTTCCGGAACTAGACGTGCCGGACGGATTGAAGGGCCTGCGTGTGTATTTCTCGAACCCGAAAAGCCCTGCGTCAGTCCGGACCAAGCTTTTGCACGAAAGCGGCGACGTACTATTGCACGACACGCTGGTTGGCAAGGATTTTATCTACGATGTTGATTCATTTTTCCAGGTCAACTTGCCAATCTATGAGCGTGCGCTCGAACGCATCAAACAACACTGCATTGCTCAAGATATAGTCGATATGTACGCTGGCGTCGGGAGTATCGGGCTGAGCGTTGCTGGCTCATCAGTGGCATTAGTAGAGCTTGACTCCGCTACGACTGCGATGGCACGAGAAAATGCCACAGTTTCGGGACTGGATGCAGAAGTTATCGAAACCCCGGCAGAAAGGGCGATTGAGTATATCACCGAAGACAAACCGGTGGTTTTCGATCCACCACGTGCAGGCTTGCACGACCGTGTCGTTAGTCGGGTGCTGGAGGTGCTCCCGCCACAAATAGTTTACCTAAGCTGCAACCCGGTGACGCAAGCACGCGACTTGTCGTACCTTCAGGGCGCATACCGAACGGATTATTTCGAAGCCTTCAACTTCTTCCCGCGAACGCCGCACATCGAAACCCTAGCAGTTCTCACGCGCAAGCAGCTGCTACAATAATGGGATGAATTATTGGAGGGAACGCAGCCAGC
>CAZGPZ010000010.1:0-23490 GCA_964527385.1 uncultured Candidatus Saccharibacteria bacterium
GACCGTCTGGCGCGCACCCGCAAAGAGCTTGAAGACCTCGACGACCTCGACGTTTAATTGTTCCTCCACAAGCACTCAACCCCCCGTTCCCTATGCGGGAACCGAGCACCTTCTTTTGGCATTGCCCAAAAGAAGGCAAAAGGCTAGGGCAGGCTACGGCGCCTTGGGTGGGTGTTGTGAAGCGCCACAATCGCCTGCGGAACTCCTCGCTAGAGAATGCTACTAGCATTCTTACGCTCGTCAAACAGTCCTCGGCTTTGTTAGATTGTGGCTTTCACCAACACCCGCGCCAGGCCTCCTCCGCAATTGCCCGTAAAACAACCATGGCGCCTGCCCGGCTCCTCGCCGGCCAGGGATTTAAACAACGGCGGCCTTCGGCCGCTCCTTGGCTGCTCATAGGCCATAGCGCAATGAATCGTGGCGCAAACGTTGGTAAAACCAACAACTTCCCCGTAGGGGCACGGCATGATAGCGGAGCGGGGATCGTGCCGTGGTTGTTGGGCTTTACAATGTTTGCCCAGTGAGTGGAGTCCTGGCCTTGATCTTTTGCATACTTTTGCATCAAGGCAAAAGTATGGGGTCGATTCCTGGCAGCAGGAACACGGGGTTTAGGTTAAGTCCAAAACAATGCTTTTCGGGCTTCAATAAGGGATTGCAAGGTGTTCTGGCAGCGGCTTGCATTCGCGCGGTGTATTACGTATACTAACCATTAGTCGGACAAAAACGACGTCTTTGTTAAAAACAAACATCCTTGAGCTCAAGCGAGCCAATTTGGTTAGCCAGATTGGGAGCCCTATGTGACAAAAAGAACCTCTTCGGAGGTTCTTTTTGGTGGCATTGACATAAATATACATGAGTGTTATAATCTTATAGCTAGTTTGAGAGTTAATGGAGAAATCATGAGTAAGAATAACGATACGTTTGTTGATGGAATTAATGAAGTGGTCGACGTACTTGAGCGGCCAGCCCTGGCAGCTTTTGCCGTTGGCGCTGTTTATACTATCACATCGTTGATACGTAATGGTGCTGCTGCGGTTTCTGCCGGGGTGAACGATTGGGCGCCAGCTATCCAGTCTCGCGTAGAAGGTTTAGCTCCTGTTGCTTCGCATCTTGCGCAAGCAGCGTTTCACCTAATGAACCGGTAAATTATTGTCGCAACTAAAACAGCGGGGCAGCGTGTCCCGCTGTTTTTAATGCTTATCCACGCGCAAAACGAAGATCCTGATAAAATAGTATATGATGAAAATTCAAATTATTACGTTGTTTCCCGAGGTTATCGAGCCATATCTCAATGCTAGTATGCTCTGGAAGGCACAGGACCGCGGGATTGTCTCATATGAATGTATCAACTTGCGTGATTTTGGGCTTGGCCCGCGCAAACAAGTCGACGATACGCCATACGGCGGCGGTGACGGGATGCTTTTGAAGCTGGAGCCGCTCGTCGCGGCGATAGAGCTGGCGAAATCCAAATCGCCCGACGCGCTGGTTATCCTGCCGACGCCACGAGGAGAAACGTACAAGCAATCGGATGCCAAAGGGCTAGCCGCAGCGAACCAGGACTTGATCATTATCTGCCCGCGCTATGAAGGGTACGACGAGCGAGTTACAGAATGGGTAGATAGGCAGTATTGTATTGGCAATTATGTATTAACGGGCGGTGAGTTGCCGGCGATGATCATTATCGATTCTGTTGTTCGGCTTTTGCCGGGCGTGCTCGGCGGCGAAAATAGCGCGGAGATCGAATCATTCCAGGATGACGACATGACCGTCGAATTCCCTCAATATACCCGCCCCGAAGACTTCCGCGGCATGAAAGTTCCCGATGTGCTGCTGACCGGCAATCACGGCGAAATCGCCAAGTGGCGCAAGTCGCAACAACTTGATTCCTAGCGTCCCGTCGTCTTCGGGCTTGGGCCGGGGGTCCAGGAAAAAGTTGCCAACAAAGGAGTTGCTAATTCACTCATTGGATTCCCGATCAAGCCGGGAATGACGTGGTGTTGGCAGATTATGCTCGAAGTACTTACTTTTTTAGGCATATAATGGGAAGTGCGAATAATGGAGGGTTTTACTTATGAAGCTATTTTCAATCAAGCCGGTACACGCGCACTGCGATTTGCCGTGCGGTGTCTATGACCCAGCGCAAGCCAAGATCGAAGCGCAGAGCGTCAAAGCCATCATGGACAAATATGCCGGGCTGGACGAGCATAACAAAATGCGTGCGGTTATTATCAAGGAAGAGCGCGCGGAGCTGGTGAAGCACCACCTGTTGGTGCTATGGGCTGATTACTTCAAGCCGGAGCACCTGGAGAAATTTCCCGACCTGCACGACAAATTCTGGAAGGCGATCAAGCAAGCCAGCGAGTGCAAGCACCATCTGGAACCGGAAGAAGGGCAAAAGCTGCTGGACATGATCGATGAAATCGCTGAAATGTTCTGGGCGACCAAAAAGTAAACAGCTACGCTGTCTTGCCAACATGAAAAAGGTTTTGCTCATTCGGCGCGTGGTCGGCGGCAGCATGTTGCCGCGCCTGGTACCTGGCCGTATCGTCGTGGCGCACGGTTGGGGCGCGGTGAGTACCGGCGATGTCATTATCCTGGTACATGACGGCCTGGAGAAGATCAAACGGGTCAGCCGGATAGAGGGCGGCAAAGCGTATGTCCTAGGCGATAACGCCGAGGCGAGCACGGACAGCCGGGAGTTCGGTTGGGTTAACCTGCACGATATCATCGCCAAAGTGATTTGGCCGCGCTTATAGCTTACGCTTCGATGTGCTTGAAGCGGTAGGCGCCGAACGCTATGAGCACGACGAGGGTGATCGTGAGCACCAGGAAGTCCTTCGCTAGGCCGAAATGGGTCTGGCCGATCAGCGTGTCGCGCATGGCGTCGACGGCATAGGACATGGGGTTCAACTCGGCGACGATGCGCAGCCAAGCAGGTACGCCCTGCAGCGGGTAGAGCGCGCCGGACAAGAAGTACAACGGGAAGACGAGGAACTGGTTTATAGCCTGGAAGCCCTGCATGTCGTTGACGAACGAGCCGATGCCGGAACTGAAGCTGGCGATGGCAATGGCGAGCATCATTAGAACGACGATTGTCGCGGGAATGGCGAGCCAATTCTCCGGCCGGAAGCCGATAAGCATGGAGATTGCCAATACTAATATTCCTTGGATGACGGCAGTCGTAGCGCCGCCCAGTGCGCCCCCGAGCATGATTTTCCAACGCGCGACAGGCGCCACTAACGTCTCTTTCAAGAAGCCGAACTGTTTGTCGAACATGATCATCGCGCCGTAGAACATCGATGCGAACAGCACCGTTTGCGCCATGATGCCCGGTACCAGGAATTCAAGGAAATTTCCTTGCCCGGCGCGGGCATACACGGCACCAAGCCCGTAGCCGAGCGCGAGGAGGAACAGTAGCGGTTGCCCGACGGCTCCGACCATGCGTGATTTGGCGCGGAAGAAGCGCTTGATTTGCCGTAACCAGAGGATATACAGGACACTCATCGCATGCTCCGTGCGCGGTGGCGTTCGCGCCAGACGTCGTGCGGGTCGGCGGCCTCGTCGCGCACGTTCTTGCCAGTTAGTACCAGGTAAGCCGCCTCTAGGCTGGATGTTTTGGTCAGGCGCTTTAGTTCCGCCGTGCTGCCGAGGGCGATCAGTTTGCCATGGTCGATAATGCCGATCCGGTCAGCATTCGCTTCGGCCTCCTCTAGGTAGTGCGTGGTGAAAAAGACTGTCATTCCCTCTGCTTTGTTCATGTGGCGAACGTAGTTCCAGAGTAGATTGCGGGTCTGCGTGTCCAACCCGAGCGTCGGTTCGTCCAGGAAAAGCACGTGCGGGTGGTGCAGTAGCCCGCGGGCGATTTCCAGTCGCCGCTTCATGCCGCCAGAGAAGTTCTTCACGGCGACGTCCCGCTTGTCCCACAATTCGACGAGTTGCAAAAGGTCCTCGATCCGTTGGCGCGCCTTGCGTCGCGACATGCCGTAAAAAACGGCGTGCAGTTCCATGTTCTCGTAGGCAGTCAGGTCGGTGTCAATGCTGGGATCTTGGAAGACAATCCCGAAGCTCTTGCGTGCCGCGCCGGGGTCTGTCTGCACGTCGTGTCCTGCTAGCATCAGTGAACCGCTCGTCGGCGCTAGGAGGGTCGTAAGCATTTTAATAGTCGTGCTTTTGCCGGCGCCGTTCGGACCGAGCAGTGCGAATAACTCGCCTGGCTGTACGTCGAAAGAAACGTTATCTACGGCAGTGAGTTTGTCGAAACGCTTGGTAACATTCTGCAGGCTGATGATAGGTTCTGTTCGGGTCATAGTCCTTTGCCGTCAAACGATTCGCCTTCGGCAATGTCGCGGGTCGAGGCTTTCAACGGTGATTCACGGAGGAAGAGCGCGACGATGAACGTAAGCACCGCGAACGGTATTGCCCACAGGAAGACATCGTGGAATGCCGAACTGAACGCTGTCAGGACGTCGTGCAAGATAGCCGGGGGCAGGTGGGCAAGCGCGCTGGCGCTTTGCTGCAGGTCGCTCGTATGCAGGTGTGATTTGACGGCCGAGGGCAAATCAAGGTTCAGGTAGTGGGTAAGACGATTGAGCAGGATCGCGCCAAAAATTGCCGTCCCAAAGCTGGCGCCCATACTGCGGAAGAATGTTACCACGGAAGTTGCCGTGCCCATGTCGCTCCGCTCGACGGAATTTTGTACCGCCAGCGTCATGACCTGCATGTACGCGCCAATGCCGAACCCAAGTACTACCATCCAAACGGATAACTCAAATTGCGATGTGCCCAGCGCGATGTGGCTGAACAGCCAAATGCCAAAGGTGGTAACGATCGTCCCGACAATAGGGAACGGGCGGTATTTGCCGAGCTTGGACATCAGCCGCCCGCCGCCGATCATCGAGACCATCATGCCGGCAATGAGCGGCAACATCAAAAGCCCCGACTGCGTCGCCGAGTAACCGCGCACGATCTGCTGGTATTCGGGAATGAAAGTCATGACCCCGAACATCACGCCGCCGGAAAGCAGCGACAGCAGCGATGAAATACGGAAAATGTCGCTCTTGAACAGCCGGAGCGGTATGACTGGTTCGCGGGCGCGCCTTTCCCGGGCGATGAATAGTGCCGCTAGTGTGACCCCTGCCGCTCCCAAACCGAAGATCTGTTCTGAATTCCATCGGTATGTCACGCCGCCGAGTACCGTGACGAGCAACAAGCAAATCACGCTGGCGCCCAGCAGCGCCGCGCCGGCAAAATCAATCCGGTGCTCAATTTTGCGCGTGGGCAAATGAAGGCGCGTCACCACCGCCACCATAGCCAGCAGGCCGAGCGGCAAGTTGATGTAGAATATCCAGCGCCACGACAAGTGGTCGGTAAACAATCCGCCGAGCAGCGGTCCCACGACGCTAGCAAGCGCCCAGACACCGCCGAAATAGCCTTGGTAGCGTCCCCTTTCGCGGGGAGGGATAATATCGCCGATAACCGATAACACCAGCGGCATCACGCCGCCGGCGCCGATGCCTTGCAAGCCGCGGAAAAATATCAATTGCTCCATATTTTGGCTAAGCCCGCACAACGCAGAACCCGCCAAGAACAACACGATCGCGACCAAAAAGATTTTTTTGCGCCCGAGCTGGTCGCTGATTTTGCCGTACAGCGGCGTCACCACCGCGCTGGTAATGAGGTACGCGGTCACGACCCATGATAATTTATTGAGTCCATTGAGATCGCTGGCGATCCGCGGCAGTGCTGTTGAGACAATCGTCTGGTCGAGCGCGGCCAGCAGCATGACCAGCATCAAAGCTACGACGACGACCATAATTTCCTGGTGCGTCCGTTGCGCGTTGTGTTCCATTTTGAAGCCTTTCCACAAGCAAATTTTAATTTGGCAGTAGTGCCAATTTCTGTCGTTTTATTAACAATAACCTACTTCACATGATAGCTGTTTTTTACACGAAAGTAAATGCTGGTCAATCTGTTATGTAACCATCGCGGGCATGGCGCAACACGCTCATGCTTGTAAGCTTTTTTACTGACATAAAATTTTACAGCGGTACAGTCAAGGGGTAGGACATGAAATTGCTTAATAGGCGAATTAACGAAGAAAGTGAAGCGTATGCGAGATGCCTCACTCGGGCAACAAATTGTAGCTAGGGCAAGAAACTGGCAGAACCGGCGCTGGTTTGTATTGTTGGTGCTTGTCGCAGTCGGGGGTAGTGCGTACGCGCTACAATCATCGGCTACCGTTCCGTCGCAGCATGGGCACGCCGTGGCAGGTGCTGGCGATAACGAGGCTCCATCATTAGCGCCCGACGCTAGTACGAACACTGAGACAGAGCCGAGCATGGGCAGCGCGGCCAAAATAGACACAACACTGACCGTGAATGGACAAGATGTGGCGGTCCCGGACAATGGTACCCTCCACAAAGTAGTCCATAGCAAAACGGGCAATACGTCAATCAACATCTCCAATTCATCGTCGGAAAGCGGCGGCACGACGAACATGGACCTCAACATAGAAAGCCATTCCATATCGAAAGGAGACAATGATTCAACCTGATATCGACCGCTGATCTGCCGGCCAGGCTTCATAAACGTGAGGCGCGGTCGGGTGAGCAGCCCGAGCAATATCAACTATATAAAGTAGCGAGAAGGAAAGGGGAATACATGGTTAAAAGTAAATTCTTACGCGTTTCCGCAATGGCGGTAACCTCACTTGGACTTGTAGCCGGTCTAGCTGGTGTTGCTGGGGCAAGCGCAGGTTCAATCAATACAACTGGTCCTGACTCATCGAACAAAGTTGTCAATGTTTCGAAGTCACATACGCATGTCAACAACAACAACCGCGTGACTTTGGCGAGCGAAAACGAACAAGGGGCTTCAACGGGCGATGCACGAGTATCGCACAACACGACCGGCGGCGATGCCAAGACCGGCAGTGCAAGCAACAGCACGTCGCTTGCCTTATCGCTGTCAGTGTCAAATGGTTCTTCAATGGGCCTTGACACCTCTGACCCAACAGTCAGTGGCGGTGGCTCGATAACGAACACCGGTCCTGATTCCGAGAACAAAATCGTTACGGTTAGCAAGACGTCAACGACCGTTAACAACAACAACTGCATAACCGTTTCGACATCAAATGAGCAAGAAGCCTCCAGCGGCAATGCCAAGGTCAGCGACAACACGACCGGCGGCGATGCCACCACGGGCAACGCATCGAACACGAGCACAAGCTCGTTCACGATCGACATTCAAAACTAGGAAACTAAAGTACCTCACTCTCGCGGCATAACCAAGGGGACCTACCGCTACGGGTCCCCTGCCGCACCAAGGTTGCATGCTAATTAATGCCTCTCTGGCAAAAGGAGCAATCGCTATGTACAAGCTGAAGCAGAGAACGTTGCTAAGTGCCAAACGTGCCGTGTTCGGCCTGGTTGCGGGCTTGGTATTCTTGCTTGCGCCCGCTCCTTATGTGTTTGCGAATGGTGTTGATGGAACAACGCCGTCGGCAAGTACATCGTGCTCGCCAGTAACGCCAACACCAGGGACAAATAGCCCGACTGGTGCGTCGGCACAAACATTCACGTACGATTCTTGTACGGGCCTATGGGAAAACGATTACTACACATGGAGCCCGGTGACCCACATGACTTCGCCGAGGTATCCTTATGAATACACCTGCAATCCAAGCACGTGGCGGTGGGAAACGTCAGTGTGGAACTATAGTCCCGTGAAAAACGCCTACTACCCTACAACGGTCAGTTATGCGTCATTGCCGGCAGGTGGTATCGTCGCTGCTGGGTCGCTGGATCCATGCGCGTCACCTCCTGTGGCTTCGCCCAACCCGGACAATACCAGCATAGGCGGATCAGCTGGTCCGGATACCACTAACACAACAGGTGGCACAAGCAGCTATGCGTCGGCCACGAACTCGAGCGCCACGGCAGTTGCCATCGCAAATGGGATTACTTCCGTTGCCTCCTCGGGTGACGCAAATATTATGAATAATACCACCGGCGGCAGCGCCACGACCGGCAACGCGACAGTAATCGCGAATATCCTGAATGCCGTCCAGTCACAAACGTCGCTTTCGGGCGGCAATGTTGCTACGTTCGTCGCCAACATCAATGGCGACGTGCAGGGTAACCTCATCGTCGACCCAGGCCAGTTGCAACCAGCCAGTAGCAGCGACCCGCTCAGTAATAACAGTTTGACCGTCAACAGCCAAACGAATGGGCAGATTAGCAACGACATCAACTTAGCTGCCGCGACGGGCAATGCCACGGTTGCCAAGAACACATCAGCCGGCAATGCCACGACCGGCAACGCAATGGCGATCGCTGATGTCGTCAATATGCTTGATTCTATTGTCAGTGCCGGCAAGTCGTTCGTGGGTGTGATCAACATCAATGGCAATTTGCATGGCAACATATTGGTCCCGCAGAGCTTCCTTGACAGCTTGGTTGCCAGCAACGCACCAAGCACAACAGTGGCACTTTCCCAGTCGCAAGCGAATAACTTAGGGATTACGACTACGAATAGCCTTGCGACCACCAACAACATAACGAGCAGCGCCACGACCGGTGCCGCAACGGTTTCGCATAACACATCCGCTGGCAACGCCACGACCGGCAACGCGAGCACTAAAGTAACGGTTTTCAACCTTACGGGCAGCCAAATAATCGGCGCGAATTGCCTCTTGGTTTTCGTGAACGTATCGGGCACTTGGGTTGGAGTCATCATGAACGCGCCTGCTGGCACGACCGCTGCAGCGCTCGGATCAGGCATTACTGGCAATACAGTTGACAACGCAGTTATCGACGCGGCTAACAATAACGCGATCACGAACAATATTAATGTTGCCGCCACGACCGGTGACGCTACAGTAGACAGCAATACATCCGCCGGCAGCGCCACGACCGGCAACGCGAGTACAGCGGTCAACTTGCTGAACTTAAACAACACACAACTCGACCTGACGGGTTGGTTCGGCGTCCTGTTCATCAACATCTTCGGCAACTGGTACGGAAGTTTCGGCACGGTCAGCCCACCGATTACAACGAGCGGTGGGCCAAAGCCGGTACACCATACTCCTGGCACGCACAAAGTGTTCCAGCTTGAACCCTCCCCTAATGTCACGCTGGTGTCGGCGCTGCTACCGGCAACGCCAGCCGCGCCCGCTGCCCAGCGTGCCGGTACGGTCGGTACAGTCCTTGGGGAAACGAACAGCCACCTAGGAACTACGTCTACCAAAACAGCGCCGGCAAGTGACCATATCCAACTTGTCGGTGGGATCCTCGTAGCAATCGGTTTGGTTGTCTTGGCAACCGAGCGGATGTTGGCAGCCCGCGCCCGCGCGCATTCCAGCCATTAGACAGCAGCACAAAAGCTATATAATAGTTGCATGATGTGGAGTGTTTCGCAAAAGCCGCGATTCAACCTAATGATGGTATTGGCGGTGCTCAGCTTGGTACTCGCTGGCAGTATCACTTCGCGTCCTGTGCCGTCAGTCCTCTCGGTCCGCTCCCATCCAGACCCAAATCTCTTCGTATTTCCGAATGGTGGCAGGCAACTCTTTCCGCATTACCGGCTTGTCGCGCTGTACGGTGTACCTGGAACTCCCGTGCTCGGGGCGCTTGGCGCACAGCCTGAAAGCGCCACGCTCGCCAGGGTGAAGCGGCTCGCTGTCGAGTACCAACCGCTTATGGGCGAGCACGCCCTGCCGACTTTGGAAATTATTGCTACTGTCGCATCGGCGTATCCCGAACCTGATAACAGCTATTCATACGCTATATCGCAGAAGACTGTTGCGAACTGGGTAGCTGCAGCCCGCAGTGCTGGCGTGTACATTGTGCTGGACTTGCAGCCCGGCAGGACTGATTTCCTGGCGCAAGCTAAGCGCCTGCAGCCGCTGCTTGAGGAGCCGAACGTTGGGCTGGCCCTTGACCCGGAATGGCGGTTGAAGCCCAATCAAGTTCCGCTCGAGCAGATCGGTTCGGTTAGCATTTCTGAAGTGAATTCGGTCGCAGGGTGGCTTGCCAACCTTACGAAGGAGCATCATTTGCCGCAAAAGCTTTTGCTGCTGCACCAATTCCGCCTGGACATGCTGCCCCAGCGCGAGGCACTGGACACCAGCCATCCCGAGCTTGCGTACGCGGTCCAAATGGATGGGCAAGGGTCGCAGGCGTCAAAGATTGACACATGGCATACTATTTTAGCGCAATCCCCGCAGGGTGTTCATTTCGGCTGGAAGAATTTCTACAAAAAAGATTCGCCGGTTCGTTCGCCCAAAGCAACCATGGCATTGTCGCCGCAGCCGTGGTACGTATCGTATCAATAGCAAGAACCACCGGGGAGACCGGTGGTTCTTATTTGGTACTAGTATTTGTTTTAGTTGCCGTACTTGCGGCGCAGAACAAACTGGTGCAAGGCGGTGCCCATGATAGTCGTCAGGCCAAAGATGCTGATGACGCTACCAGGACCGGTGTTTGTCAGCTCTTTCGGGGGCTGGGTCTTCACCGTTATTTTAGTCTGGCAAGCTGAGCCGTTGAACGTTCCAAGCGGACCGGTAACTGATGCCGTAATGGTATAGGTGCCGGGCTTGAAGGTGTGAACGCTGCTGGTTGCCGTCGAATTGCTGGTAGTGACTTTGTTCTTGCTGCTGCCATCACCGAAGTTGAAGGTGAAGTAGTCGATAGTCGTGTTGTTGCCGCTGGCGGTTGCCGTGAAGGTGTACTTCGTTTTGGCTTGGTCTTTAACGTTGGCCGTCAGGTCGACGCAAGCCAGCGAGCGTGAAGCTTTGGGAGGAATGACAACTGATTTCGCACAATTGGCGTTGTCACTCTTGGCAAGGCCGTTGGTACCGATCATGATTTGGGCGGTCACGGTCTTCTGGATAGCAGTCTTGTTGTAGACGTGTGTCTCCGTGAAGCTAACGCTTGACTTGTCAATGTTGACGGTCTTGCTGTTCGTGCCATCACCGAAGTCGATGACCATTTTGCCGTTTGTCTGGTTCTGCTCGGTTGCCGTAGCAGTAAAGACGTAGCTGATCGTGGTGTCGGTTTCCGTGCCGGTATTCTTGGCAAGCTCGACACATGCCAGGCTTTGCTTCGGCTGGGTCTTCGGCTTGAAGACCAGGACGTTGCCGCAGCCCTTCCACATCGCGAAGTCGGCGACGCCGTCGGCGTTGAAGTGAACAAGTGTCTGGTGGGATGTCGTGCCAGTGTCAAAGAACCAGGTCGCGTCGCGGGTGTAGACATTGCTAGCCAGGTGCGTATAGCGGTAGGTCGGCTGGCAGTTGCTCATGCCGCTGAAGCAGCGAGAAGCAATCTGGACGTTGGTAGCGACGACTGACGTACCGACGACGATCGTGCCGTCATTGTAGGACATGCCATAGTGCCAAGAGCCGCTCGTGAACATGGTGCCCTTGAAGCCGGCAGCATTGTAGACGGTCTGGATGTCGGTATGGCCGTGACCATCATTGTTATTGTTGTAATAGGTCTTGAACGAGCTAGCCCAACCAGTCGAATCACTGCCCGAAAGGCCGCAGTAAATGACATTGGTAGTCGGGTATTGGTCTTGCGGCGTACAACTGGTCGAAGGACTTGAAGTTGTTGTCTGGGTTGTTTTGACTGGGGTGAGCGTCACGGTCGTAGTATTGCTGATCTTGATAGTCTCATCGACTTCGGTCTTGAGGCCATTATTACTACGGGCGATAGCTGACAGTATCTGCCCACCGTTCTTGAAAGTCGTTGTATTAAGGGTGACTGAGTAGGGGGCGATCCGGTCCTCGGCACCGATATTGGTGCTGCCTATCTTGAACTGCACACCGGCTACGCCTGCGGCGCTCGACGCATTTGCGCTGATCTTTACGGCTTTGCCGCTTACTGTCGCGTATGCTGTCGGTGCTGTCAAGTTGACCGATGGTTTCTGGTAACAAATTGAGCTAAAGATTTCCTGGCAATCCACTTTCGGTGTTGTCGTTGCGGTTGGCTTTGGTGCCGACGTAGTTGAACCAGTCCCGTCCGTAGCGACCTGGATGGCGCCTGCGCCGCCCGGCTGGGCAAAGTTGACAACGCCTGCGAACACTAAACTAGTGGTAAAGATAGCGCTTGCGCCAAGCAAGCCGCTCTGTTTCAAAACTTTCTTCATAACATAACGTAACTTCATTACAGATTTCCTCCCGAAACTTAGTAATGCAACCTAAAGAATACACTATTTATTACAAATAGTCAATAGCATTACCGTTATTTTTTTCTTCCCTGGCAAATGGTATGCATACCAGATCGAAAATGGGAGTTTTGCATCTTATAAGTATGCTGCATATGCTTGACAAAATACGGGTTTTGAACCAATATCGTTTGCGGCAAAGTAATAAAACGAGAAGGATTCCAAACATGGCACAATCAGGGGAAGAAGCAAGCACCGGACAGGTAACAGGCGCCGATGCATTGCAATATGCCGGTCTAGAGCAGCTCGCCGAAGCGGGAATGCCCGTCGCAAGCATTGAAGAAGCCGCGCTTGCCGTGCAGGCACTCGCCGGGTACGTTCCCGTGCGCCCGGATGGGAGAGGAAAGCTGCCTAAAATCGGTGGCGGCTCAGGCTGGTAACGACATGGCGGGCGATAGAAAACAATTCGTCGATAACCCCTATATTCCAGGGGTGGAGCTATGGCCATACGATGAGGAGCCATTACGGCTCGTTGGTGCCGACGGGAAGTTGGTGCCATCATGGATGCCAGCGATGTTACGGGCGTTAGAGGCGAGGATCGAGGCTGATCCGCTAGCCACCGAAGCGGGACCGGCATTATTCGGGAAATTCATAAGCGACATAACACGTGCCGGAGCCCCGCTGTCACCTGATGTAGAAGCGTATATTGGACAGCGGTTGTGGACTGACGACCACCGGATTGGCGGATAGGTACTTGGCTATTTTCGCCCGGTGGGCGCCAGTTTGCCGTCTTGCAGTTTGAACGATTCATCAGTTCTGCCGGCGATGGACAGATCGTGCGTGACGACGATGATCGTGGTTTTCTGCTCGCGCGAAAGCTTGTGTAACAGGTCGAATATCTTCTTGCCGGTCTCTGTGTCGAGGTTGCCGGTCGGCTCGTCTGCCAGGACAAGTTTGGGGTTGTTGGCGAGTGCGCGGGCAATGGCGACACGCTGTTGCTCGCCGCCGCTGAGCTTGCCTGGTTTGCGACGCTGTTTGTCGCCGGAAATGCCGACCTGGTCCAATAGCGTTGCCGCCCGGGTTTTGCTATCTTTTGTCGGCACATGGTTGAAGCTCATTGGCAGCATGACATTTTCCAGCGCGGTCAGGTTGGGAATGAGGTTGTAGCCCTGGAAAACAAAGCCGATTTCCTGCCGCCGATAATTGACCAGCGCGCGGTCACCCAAAATGGCAATATCGTTGCCATCGATCTCGATCGAGCCTTCATTCGGACGGTCTAATGCGCCCAGCAAGGACAGCAACGTCGACTTGCCGCTGCCGCTTTTGCCGATGATCGACACGAATTTGCCCTCGGGTACGGTAAAGTTGGCGTCAGTGACGGCAATAACTTCATCGTCGCCGGATTGGAACGAGCGCGAAAGGTGTTTGACGGTTATCATCGTATCTACTCCATCCTCATTACTTCGTAGGGTTTAACACGGGCAATCATCCATCCAGCGAACGAGCTGCCTGCCGCGGCGATAACGAGTGCCGCCCCAAGCCCATACGCCAGGATGGACCAACCAACGTTTACCGTCACGTTCCTGACGGTGTTGGCAATCCCGCCGGTGCCGCGCTGGAAGAAGTTGCCCGTCACTGGCCGCGCGCCGAATGAGCGGAATCCGCCACCCATGCCGCTGGGGCGGTTGAACGCAGTAACTTCAGGCCCCGACTGTACAGCCACGCTGGAGGATATAAGCGTGTTTGTAACAGGGCTGCTACCGGCGACGCCAATAACGACACCGATGACCGCGCCTAAGACGGTCAGCGTGAGTGCTTCGCTCATGAACTGTAAGATGATCCTTGTGTTGCTGGCGCCGATAGCCTTGAGGATGCCGATCTCGCGCCGGCGTTCGCGGACGATCATGATCATCGTCATCAGGATAATGGCGCTGCCGGCGACGATGGTGCCTACCAAGCTGACAGCCGAAATGCCTTGGACATTTTCAAGCGGTTGGACCGCTGCGTTGGCCTCGTCCTGCGCGCTCTGGACATCGGCAATCGTGCCGAGAGTGGTTTTGATCGCCGCTGTTACGCTAGCGAGATTATCAAGGGAATCAGCGGTGGCGATTGCGCTGGTGACATCCCCGGTTTGGCCAGTCAAACGTTGCAGTGCCGGCAATGACACGACAACCGTGCTGTTGGCGGCTTGGTTGCTGGTATCAAATATCCCGGATACTGTCAGCTTTTGCCCGTACGCGGTAAAAGTAGAGCCTACCTTCAGGCTGTTTTTGCTTGCCATGTCGGTGCTGACCATAGCGTCGTTGCTATCTTTGCTGCCGTCGATCATGGTGCCGCTTTTGATGATGGCATTATTGTTGTCGAGGCTTGCTGGGTCGGTCGTGCCGATGATCGGGATCGGCACGCTGAAGTTTGCCGGCAGATTGCCGCCGCCGTTGACGAACACGCGGAATTTGCTTCCGGCAGCATCGCTAGAGTCGATGGTAATCGGCGATTTCAAGTCGGTCTGTGCATTGCTATTACTACTGTCCTGGCCGCCGAAGCGACCGAATGACGGTTGCGCCGAGCCGATAGTCACCAGCCGGTCGGTCAGCTGTTCGGTCAATTTGGTAACATGTGCCAGGGAAGAAACTTTGGAGAGTTCGGTCGTGGTGAGCGCATTGTTGGCATCGCTGAAGCTGTTAAAGCCAGCAGGCGTGATGGTAACCGAATTACCAATCGTGCTTTTGACATCGGCTATCTTGGCGCCGACTGCCTGGTGGGCGACCAGCATGACCAAGCACAGCCCGATGCTCAATCCAAGTATTACAGAGATAGACGTAGCTCGTACCGCATTGCGGAAGGCATTCCGCACGCCAAGGGTGAATGTATTCATACCCGAACAGTAGTTACTGAAACTGAAGTTCTGCTTACTGTTTCCCAAAACGATCGCTTATTCTATATTGTATTGATATGTCAGAGACCGACCGGGAAGATGCAAATAGGTGGAGGAGTATGCCAGAAGAGCTCATGGCGACGTGGCTAGCATATATGAGATATCTGCCAGACCAACCGGTTACGGCTGAAGATTTGGGGATGCCTGAGGTAGCTGCCGGGGTTGAGGTTACTTTGCGTGAGCATCTGCCGGAGATACTAGCGGCAATTGACACCAGGACGATGCTTGCCGCAAGGCCAAGCAAGGATATCCAAGGTATCGCAGATCACTACAGGCTAACTCCAATACCAGGTAAACTTTATAGTGGGCGCTCAATTACTGCAAGCCAGTTTGCCCAACCGATAGATTCAACAGTTACCACTACCTTTTATGCCGGTTTGCCGTTTATTGGGCTCGATGCGGGATTTGGGGTTGGGCTTGTATATCGAGACAGGCTAGCTGCCGTCGGTGCAGCAGGCGTTGACGATAGAGGGTTTATAGTGATACGCCAGCTGCAGGATGTAACGTCTGTTCGGCGACTTGATGATGCGGGCCGGAGCAACAAAGAGTACTACAAGACAGGTTTGCAACAAGGCGTGTTATGGAGGCAAAGCCTAGTCACAACCTGGGAAGATATCGCGCGTCAGGTAGGTGCCCCTGGCATCGCAATTCAGTCCCATACCGAGAGTAGTTATGAAATAGTTAGAATGTACGGGAAAGCAGGGCTCGATGATGTTGCTGACGCAGCTGGATTCGCGTTTAATGAGACGACTAGAAACTGGGAAAAGCCAATTCAAACCTCGGCCTAGATTGCTGCACTACCCGTGTATGAAGTGCGGTAAAAAGCCAGCGTGCTACTATTAGGTGGAGTACAAAAGCATCATATGGCTGAAGCTATTTCTAAAAAACTGGGCCTGAGTAGCGCCGAGGCCAAACGGCGGCTGATCAAGTACGGCTACAACGAAGTTGTCGCCCCGAAACGCTTCGCGGCAGTCTTCGCGTTGCTGAGCCGGTTCAAGAACCCGCTGGTTATCATTCTTCTGCTGGCCGCTATCATGTCGGGCTTTTTGGGCGACAAGACGAGCGCGGCTATCATTGTCACGATTGTACTTTTGAGCACGCTGCTTGACTTCATTAATACTTATAAAAGCGACAAAGCCGCCGAAGCGTTGAAAAGCCGGGTGCGGGTTTCGGCGGCGGTGTACCGTAGCGGCATCGTCGTGGAAGTGCCGGTGCGCACGTTGGTTGCCGGCGACGTCGTGCAGCTGAAGATCGGCGATATCATCCCCGCGGACGGCAAAGTGCTCGAGGGCGAGCACTTTTACGTCAACGAATCAGTGCTCAACGGCGAATCGTTCCCGAAGGACAAAGAGAAGGACGCCGAACTGTACATGGGCAGCAGCACCGTTAGCGGGTCCGCCGATATGCTCGTGACGGCGACAGGCCGGGACACGAAGTACAGCCACATTGCCGTGCAGGTAAGCGAGCACGAAGCACCGACGGAGTTCGACCGCGAGATTCGCGATTTCAGCTTGTTGATCATCCGCCTGACGTTTGGGCTGGTACTATTCGTTTTCTTAACAACAGCGCTGCTCCGGCACGACCTGCTTGAGTCGCTGCTTTTCAGCGTGGCCTTGGCGGTCGGGTTGACGCCCGAACTATTGCCAATGATTATCACGCTCAATTTGACCAAAGGCTCGCTCGCCATGGCGAAGCGCGGCGTCATCGTCAAAAAGCTGTCAGCGATTGAGAATTTCGGCAGCATGGATATTCTCTGCACGGACAAAACCGGCACATTGACCGAGGACCGTATCGAGGTTATCAAATACATCGATTGTGCCGGGCACGCATCAGAAACCGTGTTTTTGCATGCATACATCGCCAGCGAATTCGAAGCCGGTTTCAAAAGCCCGCTGGACGCCGCAATCAAGAGCTACAAGCAGCTGGATATCAGCGAGTACCACCGTTTTAGCGAGGTACCGTTCGACTTCGAGCGAAAACGCTCGTCGGTGATTATCCGCCAGCCGGGCGGCAGGCAACTGATCACCCGCGGGGCACCGGAAGAAGTATTGAAAGTGTGCGCGTTCTACGACGACCACGAAGAGTTGACCGACCATGCACGTCACCGCGCGCTCGCTCAATTCACCAACCTGTCCAACGACGGTTTCCGCGTGCTGGCAGTAGCTACGAAGCAGTTGGAAACACGCCGCAAGTATAGTGTCGAAGACGAATCTGGCATGACGTTGCTCGGCTTCGTGGCATTCCTTGACCCAGCGAAGAAGACCGTGGCCGCAACGCTGAAGCACATGCGCGAAAACGGCATCGAGATCAAGATCCTTACCGGCGACAATGATCTCGTGACTGTGAAAGTGGCACATGACATCCACCTGAATATCAAGGGCGTATTGACAGGGCTGGATATCGAGGGCATGGCGGACGGCGAACTGGCGAAAAAGGTCGAATCGACGACCATCTTTGCCCGTCTAAACCCCGGGCAGAAGGTGAAAATTATCCGTATGCTCCAGGCGAACGGGCATGTCGTTGGGTACATGGGCGACGGTATCAACGACGCGCCGAGCCTGAAAGCTGCCGATACCGGCGTGTCGGTCAACAACGCGGTCGATATTGCGAAAGATACTGCAGACCTGATTCTCATGCACAAGAGCCTGGCTGACCTGATCGCCGGGGTGATAGAGGGCCGCAAAACGTTCGCGAACACGTTGAAGTATCTGAAAATGGCGCTGAGTTCCAACTTTGGCAATATGTTTTCCATGGCCGGCGCTGCAGTACTGCTGCCATTCCTGCCGATGTTGGCGCCGCAAATACTTTTGAATAACTTGCTTTATGATACCGCGCAGATCACGCTGCCGCTGGATAGTGTCGACCCGGAGGAAATCAAGCGCCCGCGTACGCTGAAGATCGGTTTTCTCAAGCGGTTCATGCTCGTCTTTGGCCCGCTCAGCTCGCTGTTCGATTTCTTGACGTTCTTCGTGCTCTATGGGGTACTGCACCTGACGGTCGGGCAGTTCCAAGCCGGCTGGTTCATCGAATCTATCGCGACGCAGATATTCGTCGTCTATGTGCTTCGTACCAAGAAGCTGCCGTTCATCCAGAGCTGGCCGAACATATATGTGCTTCTGACCACACTGGCAGCCGTCGTGCTGGCGTGCGGCGTTGTCTTCAGTGGCCTCTCGCACTATCTCAAGTTTGCCGCGCCGCCGCTGGGCGCGAATATAGCAATAGGCTGCATTGTTGCAGCCTATTTGGTGTGTGTCCAGCTTGCCAAAGGGCGTTTCTACCGCTGGTCGGATTTGTAACTGTTACTCAACGCGCGTCGGTGCTGTTCGGGTAGAAGCACATTAAGATCGGTCATACGGCCTAGGATTATATCCAGCTGATGCAAGCGTACGCTTAGCGGCTTCAATTTGTTGTTCATCGAACAGTGTAGACAGGAGTATTGCCTTCGCGCAAGTGTTCTTGAATGGGCCAGGCTGCGAGCTACGATATGCTGTGTAAAGCTCTTCGGTAGTGAGTTCTAACTCGATAGGACCCAAGTCAGGACCTACGCGGCCTTCTAGTGCATCTCGTACGTACGTCTCAACGGCACATTCTAGCGGTGTTCTTGGTCGGATATCAGCTGGTGTTGCGGCTTGTGGACTACGAGATTTGTCGAATAGCATGTAGTGTCTCCTTCTGAAATAGGTCTATTATGCAATAACAGTGATCAATCATAGTACGATTTTTCACTGTGTCAAGATACTTTTTATGCTATAAGTATATGATTTGTTGAAAATCTGTAGCGAACAGGGGCGACATGCAAAAAACAACAAGGAGTTATTAGTATTTACGGGCGGGCGGCGGGGTTGCCGGCGCGGGATTGGCGCATGAGCGACGTGACGACCTTGCCCACGAATGCCACAGCTAGGAGCGTGATGCCAAGTATTGTCGCGTAGGCGTAGCTATGGCTTAAGGTGTTGCCAATATCCTGGACAACTTTCGTCGGCAGCGCGGCAAGAGGTGAGCTGCCATCTGAAGGCGGGTGGAGGAGCAATAGGCCGGCAAGGGAGCCGATCGGGCTGATCGCGAGCAAGACCACGCCCGGGCTGACGAGTCGTCCCCAGCCGGCACTAAAGAGCACCAGCAAGGCAGCCAACACGACGGATACAGCTACGCTTCCCAAGAACAGTACTTGCAGCAAGGTGTGTGTTTGCTTGGTTAGGATACCGAGGAGCTGGGCTTGCTGGATGAAGTTCTGCTGGTCTGATGGCTTTGGCGTGAATTGTTTGGCAGCGTCATCGAGGCCGAGGTCGTAAATCGGACCGGTGATTTGGCTGAAGATGGCGATCTTGAGGTCTGCGGCATTGAGCGTCAGCGCGTCATGCTTCGATATTTTTATACTGGGGAATTGCTGGATGGGCACGATGGTTGTGCCGGGCATTTTGGCGGCTTGCTGGCGGAATTCCCTTAGCCCGTTATCGTCATTAAGTCCCTTCGGGCTGAATAGGCTGGCGACAACGGTGGCAGAAATATTGACTGCCTCGTCGCGCTCAGTGAGTGCTGACAGGTTATAGAGTAGTAAACAAGCGCCGAGCGACAAGAACAGTAATATACCCGCGACCCATTTGGCGTCGACGTGCCAGTAGGGGCGGGGTTTGGAAAGAGTTTTGTTTATAAGCATAAGCACAATATACCATTCCCGGTAGGCTAACGGTAGTTACGAGTGCGCCTGAAAAATAAGCTGTTAGGGTACTATAACAGCCCTATAGTGGGTGTTTCCTGCCAAGGGTGACTTTTTTATTTGCCCTTGCGCCAGAGTTTTGATGGCCACCAGATGAACTTGCCAATATCGTAACTGAGGGATGGGACGAGGAGCGACCGTACGATGATCGTGTCGAGCAGCACGCCGAACGCGACGATGAAAGCGATCTGGACCAGGAACAAAATAGGGATGACGCCCAGCGCCGCGAACGTGGCGGCGAGCACGATACCAGCGCTCGTAATCACGCTGCCCGTAACGCTCAGCCCGCGCAATATACCGGCTTTTGTACCGAGTTTAAGCGACTCTTCGCGGACACGAGTCATCAAGAAAATGTTATAGTCCACGCCTAACGCTACCAAAAATATGAAAGCGAAGAGCGGTATTGCTGCGTCGGACCCCGCAAAATTGAACACATGGTTGAATAGGAGCGCCGATATGCCGATCGTGGCGCCAAAGCTCAAAATAACGCTGCCTATAAGCAAGATTGGCGCGATAACGGCACGAAGCAGGAGCATCAAGATAACTAGTATAACAATAAGGACGAGCGGGATGATCTCGTGCAAATCGGCTTGCGCGGCTGTGTTGCTGTCGAGCTCGATTGCCGATATGCCGCCGACGAGCGCGCCTGGGTCATATTTCGGTAGTTGGCTGCGGAGGTTGCTGACGATGGTTCGCGCTTGGTCGGAATCAGCTGGCACGCCCATTGTGGCATTTATGAGTACTTTGCCACCGATGACGGCTGGGGTGGTGCTACCAAACCGGCTACCGCTATAGGGGATCGCCGCGCTGATGCCTGGTGTTGCGTTGGCAGCTGCGAGTACTGCCGGCAAATGCGCCGCGTTTGCTACAATAACGGCCGGGCTGCCGGAACCGGCGGGGAAGTGGCGCTCAAGCACATGCTGGCCGTCGACGGCGTTGGAGTGGCCCAAGATCGCATCGGTCTGCGAAATCCCGTTGGCTTTGAACTGCGGTACAGCGAAAAAGAACGCTAATAGGACAATGAAGCAGGAAGCCCATATAACGCGCGGGCGCTTTGAAATGATTTGTGGTATCCGGCGCCACAAACCCTTGCGGTCCTCGAGCCCGCCCTGGAGGTTTTCCAGCCGACGTGCATTATCCGCCGACCATTTCGGCCGGTAGGGCCAAAATGCCGCCCTGCCGAGCAGCAACAAAAGCGCCGGCAACAGCGTCATGGCGGCTAAATACGAGAATGCAATGCCGAGCGCGGCAATCGGTCCAAGGTCTTTGTTGGAGTTGAGTTCCGAAACGAGCAGGCACAGCACGCCGGCGATGACGGTCGCCGCAGAAGCGCTGATGGGTTCGATGGCATTGCGAAGCGCATGCTTCATGGCGTCCCACTTTTTGTCGTGGTGCTGCAAGGCCTCGCGATAGCGCGCGATGATCAGCAGCGAATAATCAGTCGACGCGCCGATAGCTAAAATAGACAAAATACCTTGGCTCTGGCCGTTCAGCTTCAACCAACCTTCGGTTACGGCGTGATATACCACGAGGCCCGCTGCGCTCAACCCGAATACGGCGGTCAGTAGCACCAAAAATGGCAGGACAACCGAGCGGTATACCAGCAGCAAAATGACAAACACAGCGATGAGGGCCACATAGATAAGTATGCCGTCAATGCCGCTGAACGCGCCGAAGAGGTCGGCGGCCAGCCCAGCTGGACCGGTCACATAGCCGGTTGTCCCGCTGGGTACATGACTGTTGACGGTATCGCGGATATCAGCCACGAGGTTGCTGAGTTTGCTGCCATCCGACAATTGCACAATATATTCAACAGCCCGATGGTCTGACGAAGGGATCGGCCCTACGACGCTGCCTGGGTCGGTGGCGACACCCGGTATCCCAGCTAATATTGGCGTAAGCGCCGCAAGCTTGGCGGTCGCGGTCGCCGGTAGCGGCTTCTGGTCCTCGACGACAACGATCGCCGGGATTTTTGCACTTTGGATAAACTGCTTCTGTAGGTTTTGGACCTTGGTCGAATCGGCGTTCGCCGGCAAGAAGGATGCTTGGTCGTTTGTGGCGATGCTGGATAACTTGCCGAACTTCGGGCCGCCAATACCGCCGATGACGAGCCAAACAAGTACTAACGCGATAGGCAGAAAAATTTGCAAGGTGAACGGGTGGTGAAGGAGCTTGTGCATAGTATTTAGAATACGCCTCTTGCAGTGGGCTGGATAGTGCGCCGCCCAATCATGCTCAGCCAACCCACAGCCGGGTTTGCAAAGCTTAGGCAAGCTCTCGGAAGGCACGGTACAATAGAAGGGAATACATGAAGAAGTTGCTTATCGGCCTTAGCGTGTTTGGTGTCTTCTTGCTGTATAGCTTATGGGTTCGGCATGAGCTGCCGACGCTGGCGAAGCCGGCAGCGCTTATATCAAATAATACAACGAATAGTTCGCTATCCGGCGATGGGTCATCGTCGAGTACTACCAGAAATACATCCGGCACGCCGTCATCACAGCCAAGCAGTACCAAAAGCCAATACAAGAATGGCACGTATACTGGTTCGGTCGAAGACGCTTTTTATGGCAATGTTCAAGTCGCGGCAATGATCAGCGGTGGGAAAATAACCGATGTGACGTTCTTGCAGTACCCTGACACCCATGACACGAGCGTGATGATCAACCAACAGGCTATGCCATATTTGAAGCAAGAAGCGGTACACTCCCAAAGCGCCAATGTACAAATCATTTCCGGGGCGACCTTCACCTCACAAGCATTTATCCAGTCCTTGACGAACGCACTAAGCCAAGCTCGGGCATGACACGAACGACCATGAAGGATACGCGCATTACTATGGGCATGCCTATCACCGTCCATTTGGTGATGGGTACGCCGGCTGACGCTGACGCAGTATTCACATACTTTTCGGGTGTTGACGATCGGTTCAGCACGTACAAGCCGAATAGCGAAATATCGCAGCTAAACCGTGGGTTGCCCGAAGAACAATGGAGCGCCGAGATGAAGCGCGTTATGGCCTTATGCGAGCAGACAAAGGTGCAAACAGGCGGTTTTTTTGATATCCGCCACCATGGCGAGCTCGATCCATCCGGCCTGGTGAAGGGATGGGCAATCCATAATGCCGCGCATTTGCTGCTGCGACGGGGCGTGAAAGATTTTTGCATCGAGGCTGGCGGGGATATCCAGGTGCATGGCCGCAGCCCGGAAGGCGAAGCGTGGAACATCGGTATCCGGAGCCCATTCAATACAGCTGAAGTTATCAAGACCGTGCAACTGCATGACGCCGGCATTGCAACGTCAGGCACATATCTCCGTGGCCAACACATTTACAGCCCGTTTACCGATGAGGAAATACACGACGTTGCGAGTATTACAGTGATCGGCCCGAATGTGTATGAGGCCGACCGGTTCGCGACGGCGGCCTTTGCTATGGGCACGCCGGGTATCAAACTGATCGAAGCAGCTCCGGCGCTTGAGGGTTACATGGTCGGTCCTGACAAGATGGCCACGCTGACAACGGGATTCGAAAGGTATGTCGTCAATGTTTAGCCTGGTAGATTCACTGCTCGATCGCATCACGATGTACAAGTTGTTGCGCTATTACCTTGCTGGCTTGTTGCTGGTTGCCCTTGCCCTTAGCGTAACGGGCGTGCTGCCTTTTAACCCATTGGCACTC
>CAZGPZ010000011.1:0-23184 GCA_964527385.1 uncultured Candidatus Saccharibacteria bacterium
GGCGCAGACCGACCCGGAACTGATCCGCAAATGGCGGCTGTGGCTGAACCGGCTCGGTACGAATAGTTCCGATGAATTACAAAAATCGACGTCGAACTACCATTTGATCGCCCTGCGCAGCTTCCTGAAATTCTGCGCCAAGCGCGATATTCCCGCACTGCCTGCCGACAAGATCGAGTTGGCGCGAACGGTCCGCAAACAAGTCACCTTTTTGTCAGAGGACGAGTTGTCACGTATGTTCGAACAGCCCGACATCGCTACGGTAACTGGGGCGCGCGACCGGGCTATCATGGAACTGCTCTTCAGCTCGGGACTCCGTGTTTCGGAACTGGTCGGGTTGGACCGCGACCACATTAACCTCAAACGGCGCGAATTCATGGTCCGCGGCAAAGGCCAGAAAGACCGGCCAATATTTATCAGCCCGGAGGCCGCCGGATGGATCGAGCAGTACCTTGCCCGTCGAATCGACAATGCCAAGCCCTTGTTCATCAGGTACAGTGGCACAAAGAAACTGGATTATGGCGGCGGCGACTTCAAACGGCTGACGGCGCGATCGGTGCAACGCCTGGTCAGCCATTACGCCCTGCTTGCCGGCATTACCAAGCACGTCAGCCCGCATACCATGCGACACTCGTTCGCCACCGATTTACTCATGAACGGCGCTGACCTGCGTTCTGTTCAGGCAATGCTCGGGCATAGCAACATTTCTACCACCCAGATTTATACGCACGTCACCGACCCTCATCTAAAGCAAGTACACGAGAAGTTTCACAGCCATAACGTGGAATAAATAAATTGGCTATGGTGTCGGCGAGCCAGATGACTGCTTGGTACACAGCGTATTGCCGCCCCCGCCACTACTGAGGTCGTCATAGACCTCGAAGAAGCCGTTCGCGACGCCGAACCGTTTACATGCGCTGTCTTCGCTGACAATAGCAGCGTTGGGGATGTTATAGGCGTTAGCATCGGTCAGGTCAACGGCAACCAAAACCCGGCGGATAACGTCCTGCGCCTTGCCGGTAGAGTCTATAGTTGCCTGCGCGCCGGTAAATGCCTTGCCTCCAGCGCTTATAATAAGTTTCCCTGTCGTGCTGTACACCGTGTTGACGCGCATGTAGTAAGTACTGCCTGATAAGCCGGTGATATTCAACGTACAGAAGGTACTATCGCACGATGCAGGAACTGCCTTGCCACGTGCGCTTAGGTCCACATTGTTGGATATCACGCCGGTAGCGCTATTGAACGGGACGCCAAAGAACGTCGCAGTTTGATTACCCCAATTCGCCCTGGACAACCCGGCATTCGCGTCCAGCATATCAACCCGAACCACCGGATACGCGCACGACCATTGCCCGGCGCCCGAGGCAACCGGGAATGTGTTCGGGCTGGTACCACTCGCGTAGCAATTAGTAGCCGAGCTGGAGGCACTCGAAGCCGCCTCCCATTTGAGCGTGATTGTGCTGAATGTTCCGCTGCTCGCAATAATCGGTACGACAACAGACTGCGAACCGACATTGTTGTAAACCAGGGATGTCGGGTTCGGGTCGACGAGCACGCAGGTGTATGCCACGCCATGTGTGCTATCGACGGTAGTGTTCAGGTTATAACTGCCTTGGTTATCGCACGTTGTCTTGCTGGGCACTGCCGTTCCCCCAGTAACAGCGGCATTTATTACCGATCGTGCATCGTTGATACCGCTTTCTGCTGCGTAGTATGCCTGTACGCTCAGCTGGTCATCCAGGGTGCTTCGCTGCTCATTGCGCGAAATCTCCGCGAAACCGAGCACGATCAGTGTAATCACGACCATCATGATCAGTGTCACCATCAGTGACACAACACCGCGCTGTTTATTGCTCTGTCCGCGCATATTTCTTATGGTAACCTCTGGTGTAGCATATTACAACAACCGCCGTTGGACCGTCGTCGTTAGATCAGATATCGAACAGAACTGCGAGCCAGCTTGGCTGGCACAGTTCTCAGAAGCCCAGTCAGGTACCGCCGGCAAGGTTGGGCTAAGCAGGTCATCATCGCCATATATAACCCTGATATGGATTGTAAATAAATCCCCATAGCTCGTGACGCCCAAGACCGATAAACGCATGTGTTGGCCGAGGAGTTCCCGCGCGCCTGCCGGGAGCCCTGGTGTTCCTGGCGCCTGAAGCGTGTTGGATATAGCGGCCGGCACGCCACCCGAACAATCATTGCCCATAGTGACAACTAAGCCGTGGTAACCCTGATGGTTGGATACACTGGGCGAACTGTCGATCACTTGCCAGCCGACATTGTACGCATATAAGGTGTTGTCGACGCACAAGCCCGCAACACCGCCAGGACCAGCCAGTTGCGTGACATTCCCGCCAAATTGGATGGATTGGCTGATTGCCGCCATGATAGAGCGTGCCGCGGATTGTGTTTTCGAATCAGTCACACCGCCGTAGTAATCATTTGTGAACCGTATAACACCAACGGCGACAATCAGCATAATCACCGCAAAAACAGACGAAGCAATGAGCAATTCCAAGATCGTAAATCCGCGTTGCTTTCGACTGTGAGACACAAACTTCATTACGTGCATGTCCTATTCGTCTTGATATCGAGCTTGACTAGCAGTTGGCGCCCAGCACTGCCAATGGTGATTAATCCTGATTGGTTGGTACCGCCGCTCACAAAGCACACTTGCACGCCGTTAGAAGGATTTATCGGCGCGCTCGTTGATAGGATCGGGTCACGCAAACCGCCACCAGTGCTACTCTCGATGCCCGCGACCGCCTGGCTCACGTTTTGCCCGATGTTCGTTGGCCTGATCGGCACAAGGTCGACTTGCTGCGCCCCTGAGCCATAGCCAGAAGTGCTAGAGCTATCAAGGCTGCCGGGCTCCATCAAAAAACCAACCGCGCCTATGCTATTGCCCGATGATTTCACCCACAGCGTCGTCAGGCCGTACTCAAGCTGTTTGGCATCCGAATACGAGGTATAATCGCCGCTTACGCCAACAATAGTTGGCGCCGCGTTTTGGAACGGGGACGTGGCGCCGCTCGTCGCGTCCCTCAGGCCCGCAATCGTGTATGCGCGGTATTCTTCCGGGTCGCTACCTTGAACGCCAAACTGGATAACCTTGCCCAAGAAAACACAATCCTGGTTCGTGCCAAGCGTGTTGGAACCTGGACCGATTGATATGCTTGACCCACCGCTTTGCACGCAGCTGAAATCCCCACTATTGGGGTAATAACCTTCGGCTATTTGATTGATAATTTGTTGCAGCTGCGATTGCACGCTTTGTATGGCATGGGTAAATTCAGCAGCGTTCTGGCGCCCGGTCAGCGTCGCAGCGATGACCACGAACAATGCGCCGGTTACGACCAGCACGACCATAGTCTCCACGATCGTGAAGCCATGTTGCACCTTCGCTTTCCTCGACCGCGCTAGCTGGCGGATCGCGCGGCAAACACCGGTATCCATGGACGTAAGTATACCATAAGCACCTTGGTTCGGGCACTTTAGCCCACGCGCAGAAGGCGCCCGTACCAATCGATAATAATGGGACCAAACAGCATGACTACAACCGTTGCCGCCATCAGGAACGGACCGAACGGGATTGGCGTCGTGCCCCGCGCGCGTCCCTTTATTACCAATGGCAGCGCTGCCAGCGACCCGAGCAGCGAAGCGACGAAAATAACAAGCAAGGAAGCTACTGGTCCGCCAACCAGCATGCCCAAAGCGATGGCCAGCTTGACGTCGCCAAAGCCGATCCACTTGCCTTTCGAAAACGTATAGAGCAACCAGAACGTGCCCGCAATGGCTACGACACCCCAGAAGGCATCAACTATTGTCGTCCATCCACCACCAAAGACAAGGGCTTGCGTAGCGACATAGGCAGCAGCGAGCGCAATAACTGGAAAAACTACCCTGTCCGGTAGCAAAAACCAGCGAATATCGTAAATACTCAGGATAACGAACCCGACCACAAGGGCGACCCAAAAATAAAACAGCACGTTTCCAATCGACCATACACCGGCAAACCCGAACGGCCACCAAAGGTATAGCATGACGAGCAAGATAGGCACGACAAGTTCGGCGACCGGCGTGTCCTCGATAGGCCTGCCGCAATACCGACATTTGCCGCGCAACCATAGGTAGCTGAATACAGGTACAAGGTCCAGGACCTCCAGTTGGTGCCCACAATGCGTGCACATGGAGCGACCCGTTACGATCGACAGATCCCGATTCTGGCTGGCCAGTGTAGACTTGGCTCCCTTTCTGATTTTGTGGCGGGCCCGCTCATTTTGTTCGTGCAATCGCCAAACAACGGCGTTCACAAAGCTGCCAAGCACCAAACCAACTAATACCAAAAGCGTTATGACCATGCGCTTATCGTATCATGCACCTTTCGGGCTGCAAAAAAATAAGAGCCGAACCGGCTCTTATTTTCGGACCACACGTTCCCTTATGAACCTTGGCACTGGGGCGCAGCGTTGGGCTCAATCGCAAAGTATGCTACGACGCTGCGCGGGCTGCCCGCCGTCGGCGTGTTGCCAACGCACGTAAAGCCCTTCATCACATAAACTGTGTCGCTGGTCGCTGATAGTGTCGGCGCGGAAGCAGCGAACTGAACTGAGTTCGTGGCGGTGTTGTAAAAACCTAGCCGGGCCGGGGTGCCATTCGCCGTTGTACAGGTGCCGCTGGCGCAGAAGAGCACTTGCGACGAGGCAGTATCGACATTGACCGCACCTGGGAGCGATCCCCCGTTGTTGTCCACGTATTCCTGGACGGCGCCGAGCACCGAGCTGACGTCAGTTTTCCGCTGTGTGTTGCGCGAGTTGCGCTGCAAAGCAGGGACTGCCAAGAAGACGATCAGCAGGATCAAGCCGGCAATGGCGAGAACGATCATCACCTCGATAATCGTGAAGCCGCCGCTTGGTGCGGACAGTTTACGTTTGTGGAATCGCCGTATCATGCAAATGCCCCCTTTGCTGAATGCTTTTTTGCGTTAGTGCTAATGCTCTCATACTAGCCGTAGCGTTGTAAATAATCAAGGGGGATTTCGATATGCAAACTGCTTAGACTACGCCGTTCACATTGCTCGCAAGATTGTAGATTGGCAAGAGGACAGCAGCAACAATCGTGAATGCTACGATGCCCATGAGGATCATCATGACCGGTTCAATAATCGTTTGGATCGCCTTGATTTCATTGTCCAGCTCTTTCTCGTAGTACTCCGCCGCTTTCCCCATCATCTGCTCCATCGAACCAGACTGCTCGCCGATCTTGAGCATATTCGGGACCAGTTCCAGGAAGTTCGGGTCATTCTCCAGGGATTGCCCAAGTGACTTGCCCGCTTTGACCTTTTCGGTCGCTTTGTTGATGGAATCTTCGACGTACACATTGTCCACTGCCCGCGCGGTGATGCCCAACATCTGAATCAAGGGAACACCGCTGGCAACCAACGTCGTGCCGGTCCGCGCAAACCGCGCCATATACATTTTCATGAACAGCGACCCGACCGGCCAGGCACGCAGTTTTACTTTGTCGATAAACCGCTTGCCACCAAGCGTCCGTGCCCAGCGCCCAGTGAATACTGCCAAGACAACCATGACAATCAGCAGCGCCCACCACCAATTAGTCACAAAATCGGAGACAGCCAACAAAACTTGCGTCACAAGTGGCAACGAAGCGCCACCGGTTTCAGAATAAAGCACTTTGACCTGAGGGAGCACTTTAACCAGCATGAAGACAACCACCACGACCATGACGCCGAGGACAATAACCGGATAGATCATCGCGCCACGTACTTTGCTGATAATATCAGCGTCCTTTTCCTGCTGGTCAGCCAGCCGCTCAAGCGCCTTGTCGAGCGTACCCGAAGCCTCGCCTGCAGCGATCATGCTGATGTACACCTGGTTGAAAACGTCAGGATACTTCTCCATCGCCTTGGCTAACGGCGAACCAGCCTCTACGTCCGCGATAATGCGCGAAATAATTATTCTGAGCGGTTTGCTTTCTGTTTGGTTATTCACGCTCCTAAGGCTCTGGACGAGCGGCAAACCGGCGTTAAGCAGCGTCGAAAGCTGGCGTGAAAACAAGACTTTGTCTTTTGATTTCACGCGCTTGAGACGCTCCATGAAGCCAAAAGCCCCGCCAGATTTATTAACCGCTATCTCTATAGGCACGAGACCTTCGGCACGAATCAGTTTCGAGGCCGATTGCTCGCTGTCCGCCTCAACGGTCGCCTCTATTTTGCGCCCGCTTGCCGGGTCGCGCGCGGTGTATGTATAAGATAGCATAGGTAGTCTTAGCTCCTCATCAGCCGGTCAAGCTCGTCAAGGTCGACGGCAAAGTTACGTGCCTCATCATAGGTGACCGTACCTTCGTGGATCAGCTTGGCAAGGGTCTTGTCCATGCTCTGCATGCCAAACTCGGCGCCAGTTTGGATGACCGCATCAAGCTGGTGCGTTTTGCCTTCACGGATGATGTTGCGAACCGCGGGGGTAACTACAAGGATCTCGGCCGCCGCGATGCGGCCGCCGCCGATTGCCGGGATCAGGCGTTGGGAGCATATCGCCATCAAGATATTGGAGAGCTGGGCACGGATTTGGGGCTGTTGATGCGGCGGAAAAACATCGATCATACGGTCAATGCTTTGCGCAGCGCTGTTCGTATGAAGCGTCGCGAATACGAGGTGCCCGGTTTCGGCGATGGTAATGGCGCTGGCGATCGTTTCGAGGTCGCGCATTTCCCCGATCAGCACGACATCGGGGTCCTCGCGCAAGGCCGAGCGCAAGGCCGCGCTGAACGAATAGGTATCGTAGTGGACTTCACGCTGCACGATGACTGATTTGCTTGAACGATGCGTATACTCGATCGGGTCTTCAATAGTAATAATGTGGGCTGGACGCTCCACGTTTATCTTATGCACGAGCGCGGCCAAGCTGGTCGATTTGCCTGAGCCTGTCGGGCCAGTTACCAACACCAAACCGCGGGGATAATCCGCGAACTTGGTAACAACCGGAGGCAAGCCAAGCTGCTCGATCGATAAAATTTCATTCGGTATCAGGCGGAGCGCTGCGGCAAGGTTACCGCGTTCGTGGAATGCGTTGACACGGAATCGTCCCATGTCCCCAAAGGCAAAACTGAAGTCGAACTCTTTGTCTTTGAGCAGGATCTGCTTTTGGTCTTCGTCGAGAATAGCAAAAATCAGCGTCTCGACTGCTTCGTCGCTGAGAGCGTCAGCGCCGCTGACAGGAACCAACGACCCATCAATGCGTATCATCGGTGGCAGCCCAACTTGCAAGTGCAAGTCCGATGCTTTCTTTTTGACAACTTCCTCCAGGAGCACTTCTATTCTCGGTTGTCCTTGCATGTCTTTTTCTCCACCCTTCTTTACATGGTCATGTTAAGTCCGCTGCCGCAACTCGGTTCACCTCGTTCAACGACGTCAACCCGGCAAGTGCCTTGAAGTACCCGTCCTGTCGCATGGTAACCATGCCTTGCCCGACCGCTTGGCGCTGGATATCGCTGCTGGTCGCGCGCTTCAAGATGAGTTTCTGGATTTCATCGGATACTGGAAATACTTCGTAGACGCCCATGCGCCCGCTGTATCCTCCGGGGGTACCAGGGCTGTCCTTGCCCTTGAATAAAGTATAAGCGCTTTGGTTGGCGAGTGGCAAGTTATCATATCCGAGGTCTTTGTCTACGGCGTCACGCTTTGCCTCGTCCGCCGGCAACAATGTGCCAAGCGTCTTGTGAATGGACTCGGTTTCGATTTCAGAACTTTGGTACTGCTCCTTTTCGCTACTGATCCGTCGCACCAACCGTTGGCCGATGACTACCTTTACGGTCGAAGCGATCAAGAACGGCTCGACACCCATGTCAAGCAGGCGTGGAAGGATGCCCGCTGCCGAGTTGGTGTGCAGCGTGCTGAATACGAGGTGGCCGGTCAAAGCAGCTTGGACCGCAAGCTCGGCAGTTTCCTTGTCACGGATTTCTCCCACCATAACGACGTTCGGGTCCTGGCGCAAGATGGACCGCAACCCGGCCGCGAACGTCAGCCCGACATCGGGGTTGACCTGGATTTGGTTGACACCGGGCATTTTGTATTCGACCGGATCCTCAAGGGTGACGATATTGATCGCTTCGTTCTTGATCTCCTGCAACAACGCGTACAGGCTGGTCGATTTGCCTGAACCTGTTGGGCCGGATGTGAGCACCATCCCGTTGCTCTGTTTCAGGCCTTCGCGGATCATCCTGAGCGATCGGCCGCGGTAGCCCATGTCTTCAAGCTTGAAGCTGGTGCCCGATTTGTCGAGCAGGCGGATGACGACTTGCTCGCCCCACACCACGGGTGATATAGCAATACGCAGGTCGATGTCTTTGTCGGCCACCCGTATGGAGAATTCTCCATCCTGTGGGATACGATGCTCGTCGATTTTCAAATTGGATAAAATTTTTATTCGGCTTATAAGAGGTGGTTCGGAGCTTTTTGGCAACTGCATAATCTCCCGCAGAATGCCGTCAACACGGCAGCGGATTTTTAAGGAATCCGGCAGCGGCTCGATATGTATGTCACTGGCTTTGTTGCGCGCCGCAAATTCCAAAATAGCGGAAAGCGCCTTGCTGATAGGTGAATCCTGCACGAGCGTTTTGATATTCTTGTCAGCCGGCATAGCAGGTTGCCCTTGACCCTGCTTTGCCGTGACCGTTTGCTCGTTGGCGGTATCTTTCTCGAACTGGCCGATTTGCCCGGCGACGGTCTCGGAAATATGCGACTGGTACTGCTTCAGCACATTACGTATGCCTTCCTCGCTCGCCACATAGACCTTCAAGGGCCGGCTGACTTTTTTGCTGAGGAAATCAACGGCTTGCACGTTATCCGCGTCAAGCATAGCGACAACCAGGCGGTTTTGCATTTCGCCTAACGGTACCGCCATATAACGCTCTGCGACTTCTTGGGGTAGCAGGTCCAGTACTTTCGGGTCGACCAGCGCACTGCTGAGATTGACGTACGGGACATTTGTCGCCGTAGCGATGGATTTGGTAAGCTGCTCATTCGTCACCAGTTTGCTGTTTACCAATACGCCGAAGACCGAACTTTCAGATTCTTTTGCCTTGCTGCGAATATCTGCCAGCTGCTCAGGCTTGAGTATGCCCTGTTTTACAAGGTCGTCTTCGACCTGTGCCTGGGTCGTTGCTGATAAGACGCTCATGCCAGCGCTACCCCACTAATGCCCGGAACCATTGAACGGGTTGGAGTTGTTACTGCTTCCGACTTCGATCAATTTCGCCGGATTGATTGACTTAGGGTTGAAAAATTGAGGGTCAGGTGATGTGAAATCAGTCGTTATGGAATCGACGACGGCGACTTGCTGTTGTTGGTTCTGGGGGGTACTAAACAGAAAGTGCGAAACGGCAAATGAAACTGAACCGCTGATAGCGGCGATGATAATGATGAGCGCAACGTCTTTTTGTTTCATAGTACTTTTACTCCTCTCATTGTACGACCTGTGTTCGTATATCCAGGTTCTTGGCCGGTTGCCAATACGTTTGCGCCGTAATGGTAAGTGTTAGCTGGCTTTGGTCACCGGCTAGTTCCATCGTTTGAACCTGAAACGGCCGGATCGAGCGCTCGAAAGTGCTGACAACATTTTGGATCGCCGCATAATTGCCCGTCACGACGACCTGGAATGGCATTGGTTGGGGCGACGGCGCCGAGCTTGATTGGTTCGCGGCTTGGACAGCTGCATCGTCAGTACCCGTGATACTTTGGATCTGTACCGATTGGCTGGTGAGAATTTTTTCCAAGCTCGTCACGAGCGCCGGGTAATCGTACTTGCTTGGCAGAGCATCAAGGATGATTTTGGCGTTGTTGCCATCTTGTGGACCAGTACCGTTGGGATTGCCACCAATGCTGTTTGTCGGCGTGCTGACAAACGCTTGGTATGATGCCTCGAGGCTCTTCGTTGATTCAATGTCCGTTTTCAGCTGGCCAACAGCCTTGTTGGCCGCCCCGATGACCCGGTTCTGGTACAAGAATTGGTTGAATAGCGAAAGTGACGCGACGGCGCAAAAGACAACGATAAAGCAAGCAACAGAGGTCGACACGACGATAGTCGTGTTTGACTTCTCAATCAGTGTTCGTTTGATTGAAGGCGCTCCAACCATTTAGCCCTCCTGCTTAAAGATTATTGACGGCTGCTGGGTTGAATCTTGGCCACCCACGCTGAGCGTCACATCGTCAGCGACGTTGAAGATTACCGGGTCAAAATTCAGCGTTATTGAATATGTCGCCGACTTCGAGCTCCTGCTGAAGCTCGCTACCACAACCGTGGAGAAAGCGTTCTGCGATAGCGATGAGCCCTTGACGGTGTATGTCGTGAATTTCAGACTGTCGACAAATGTATTGACGACATCAAATCCCGGCGCGTTACCACTAATAGTCATGGTGTTGAGCGCGTAATCGATGCGCATATCAGAGATAGTTGCTTGTTTAGGAGTTACCTGCGAAAGGTATGCAAACACACGTGATGATACTGGTTTTTGTTGGTGCAAAGCCGAAAGTGAGTTTAACTGGCTCTGGACCGTGAGTATGTCACTGATATTCGGGGTATTTTTGAGGGCAGTACTGCTCGTCTTGATCTCGCTATTGAGGTCGTTGATGCTCTTCTTTTGGACAAAATATACCGAGAACAGCCCGAGCAGCAGGACAAAGATAGCAGCAGCGCTGGCAAAAAAGGAAACACTCATAACCAGCCGCTTGAGCGCTTGGGCTTTAATGTATTCTTGCTTAACGGCAGGCAGGAGGTTGAACTGGATCATGCTTCCCTCCCCGCCAGGCCAACCGCGACGCTAAATTGGTTCGATATCGACAGTAGTTCATTTTGCCGTTCTGGGTTGAATTGAACATTGTGCCAGGCATTGCCGATCTCGACATTCAGCATGAACTTATTGGCTAGGTACAGCGGGAATTCCGGCAGCACGGAACCGCCGCCGGTCACTACTATCCGGTCGAGGCCGACGTTCGTGTAGCGAGTCTGGAAAAATTTGATCGACTTCTCGATTTCCGACGTAAGTATCTCAATCGTGCCGATGATCGCCTGGTACACCTGGCCCTCCAGCTTGTCTTTGCCGAGCCCGAACTTCATCACGAACTGTTCGGCCTGTTTTTCGTCGACATTCAGGTTTTGTGCCGCCGAACGAATGACCGCTTCGGTCCCAGTCGGGATGGATCGTGTCAGTCGTGGCATGCCGCCATAGACGGTCACGAGGTCGGTCGATTTTTGGCCAACGTCAAGCAGCATGTACGCCGCGGCGTTATCGGGCGTGGATAACGCCCGCGCGAGTGCCAGGTTGTCAGGCTCGAACGCGATAACATTCAATCCCGCCGACTCAACGATGTCAAGACGCCGCTCGATGAATTCATTTGGCACTGAGGTGAGCAATATTTCGAGTTTTGTCTTGTCCACCGGGGAATCGCCCAGGACAGCCCAATCTATCTTTGATTCATTCAGCGGAGTCGGGATCAGCGCGTCAGCTTGGTAGCGGATAGATTTCTCGAGCTCCCGCGCAGGCAGCCGCTCGACATCCGCCACCGTCGTGAAGACCCTGTTGGAGGGAACGCCGACAGCGACGTTCTTGGTGCTGAACTTCGCCTGGGCAACGAGTTGCGCGATCGCTTGTGTCAGGTGCTGCTGGTCGTTCTTGGAATCGCTGAGCGATATGCGGCTATCGATCGGCATATACGCATATTTATAGAGTGATTTCATGGGACTGCTGCCATGTAGTTCCACTGCACGAAGGGCGGTACTACCGATATCCAAGCCAAAGAACGACGACACGCCACTCAATAGGCCCATAGCCGCTCCGTCCTTTTTAGAGATGATTTTGATCTTGTATGCATGAAGCCTGCGTCACCTTTGTTGATGTCCCACCGCGGGACGCGTGTCTCAACGCAATTATAGCATAAGCACTCCGGTCCGATACAAGTCATGTCCACGATTCCCCCTTTTGGTCAGAGAACGGGTGGCAACCCGGTAATCGCGGTATAACCGCCACTCGGCGAACCGGAGCCACGCGGCAACCACACTTCCGGCGTGTAGTTGAAAACTTCAGCGTCATGGTTGGTAATCAGCGTATCGGTGTTTTTGGCCTGTCCAATGGAGCCGGTCGTGCGCAAAAACAAGACCTGCTTCCCGACGAACACGCCATTGACCGTAAGCTTGTGATTGCATGTGGAATAGAACGTCGCTGATGTCGGGTTCACAGCCGAACGCAATCCTGTCGCACAGGTGAAAATCCTGCCGCCGCTTGCCCCGCCCGTCGATTCCGCCACGAAAATACCATCCAGTTGGGAGATATTGTTGTTGATATAGATGTCGCCGCCTGCCACCACGACTTTGAAGTACGGTACCTGGCTCGCATTCGCCCAGCCACCACCACCGCCGTAGGTGACATTTCCGCTGATGTAGACGTCGTGGCCAGTTATGTAGTGGATTTCCTGTGTGCCGGCAGCTACTGCATGGCCGGCGATAGTAACATCGGCATTGACTGGACTGGTTTTAAGATCACTGGTGAAATCACAGTTGCCCGATGCTGCGCCAAAGTACCCACCGAACAGGCCTTGCGCGCTATTTAGTTTGGTGGCGCCAAGCCCGGTATTCGCAAACGACAACCCTGTAGGAGCCGTGCTCGAGGAACTAAGCGCGGATGCAAAGTTCCCAATTTGCCCGAGCGCCTGTACCGCGTACTGCGTGCCCGCCCCAGAGAAACTCGCGCCAACATTGTTCCAGCTGTGAATGCCCCCCGCCGCATTAGTCGCGCACGTGCTTGCGCCAGCGCTGTACGCCGGGCTCGAACCTGTCATGACATCACCGCCATAGACGTTAAGGTACGGCATGTAGACCACCTGGAATGTATCATTGCATGTCACGTTGACTCCCGACCCAGTGAGTATCCATTTCACACCAAAGACACCACTATTATTTGTTGGCCCGAGGCCACTGAACGTCGCCGACGAGACTGAACCGCTCCCGCTGGCAGCTTTCGAGCCGCTATAGCTGTACGAGGCTCCAGCAGGTGGCGTAACCGTGATCGAGATCGTCGCGCCGGGAGGCGGCGAGCCTACGCCATTTGTGACACTGACATCGAGCTGGAACTGCATATATGGATCAACTTGGGATGGCGTTGCAGACAAATTGCCGCACGAGAAAGACGAACACGGGACTTGCGTGTTATCACTCGCCACACCAGCATATGTACCTGTACCAGTCGCGCCGACGTCCTTGGCGTGGAGTGACACCCCCTGGGCCACATATGGATCGGTTGTCGGAGGCAGCGGGATAGGGATACTGGCAGGACCAGGGGAACCTACGGTACCTGACGTCCAGCTCCCGGTCGTGATATATCCGTCCGTCGCGCCGTCAGCGTCACTGAGTGTCACGGTCGCTGTTTGCTGGCCTGTCGCTACATTGCATGACACGCTTATGGTACCGGTTGGGATGCTATTCAGTGCAGGCAGTTTGTCACCACGCGTCTGGGCGTTACCGCACTGCGAACCTATATGGAAACTGTTCGCACCATTGTTCCAATAAATCACTATCTCGGGGACGCTTGCCCGCCAGTCATGGTCGCATGTCGTGCTGGTCGTCCTATAAAAAGGCGTGTCGTGTAGCCACGGGTCGTAGCCGCTTGTCGTAACGGGAGAACTGCAGAAATACGGCGGCTGGTAGGAGAAATTGATGCCAAAACTCTTTCCTGGGCACGTTGTCTGTCCGGCCAATGAGCATGTGTTGACACCGAGCGATTGGACTATCGCCGACCACTGGGCAAAACGTGCCTTTGCGTCGGCAATACCTGTCGCAGGGGAAACAGTATGAAAATCAATACCAAGCATGTAATCTATCAGGAACGCGGCACCAGTCTGTGAATTCAGATTATAGCCACCATTGCCGCTCGTTTGGTTCAAGTATGAACTCATATCAGCAATAAACGACGCTGTGGTATTGTCGCCGTAAAGCATCGAATGACCGTTGCCGCCGCTGCTGTTCAGCCAACAGTTGCCAGTTCCATAAATCGACTTGATCGAAGGATCGGGCAGCACATTACACCAGGCACTATCGTTGCCGTTGGCAAAGTACCCGCAGACGCTATTCGTGCACGCCAGCGCCTGCGAATGGCCAAATAGCATGCTTGCTACACTTCCGCTGATGCCCAAGCCGAGAACAAGGAGAAACTTTCTTAGCATTTAATGTCCTCCTTGGACGTATACCAACTCAGCCTGGTAGCGGGATAGCAGGAAATCTTTGTCCGGGATATTGGACGCCTGAAGCGCCGCGATCAGCTTTTGAAGGGTCTTGGCCGCGTTCACTTTGTCGCCAGCGTCTTCGTATTCGCCACTCAGGCGTTCAAGCAAGGGGATGTCATCTGGCGCGTAAATAAGTGCCTGTTGGTACGCCGACGAGCTCCGGGACGACTGACCGGCAGCTTGGTAGGCATCACCTAACGCGGTATATGCCTGTTGCTTCTTGGTTGGCGTGTCCGCCTGCCCTACTTGTGCTTGGGCGGCTGCGACCATTTGTGCCGGCGTCAGGTGCTGCTGGGTATTGGTTTGGGTTTGGTCGGTACTCTTCTTGCCATCACGACTATTTAACCAAATGTATGTACCCCCGGCGGCAATCCCTAATACTACGACTACGCCCAATACAACCAGGAGCGTGCGCTTGCCAGCCAGCCAGCTTTGCCCACTGCCGATTACAACCGCGCCTGGTGCTTTCTCTGCCGCGCTCATATACCCGTTAGTATAGCAAACCGTAAGCGTTACGGCATAAAAGCCGCTAAAGAACGGGTGGCAAACCAGTAATCGCCGTGTATTCGCTGTTTGATACGTTAGCTCCGCGTGGCAACCAAAGTTCAGGCGTGTAATTGAAGACTTCAGCGCTATGGTTCGAGCTTAGCGAATCGGTTGGCTTTGCCTGCCCGAGTGAACCGTTAGTCCGCAGAAATTGCACTTGTTTCGCAACAAACGCCCCGTTGATGGTCAGTTTCGCATGACACTGGGTGTAGTAATTCGATGCTGTCGGGTCCACTGCTCCGCGCAGGCCTGTCGCGCAAGTATAAATCTGGCCGCGGTTGCCATTAGCATCCGACTCTGCCACATAGAGACCATCCAACTGCGTAACATCTTTCCCGACATAGATGTCACCGCCAACAACAATGAGCTTGAAATAAGGGATTTGGCTGATGTTCTTCCACCCACCCGTCCCGCTATACACGATATTGCCACTAATATATACATCGGCATTCAATATCAACCAGGTATTACTTGCTCCGGGCTTCACCGTGACGGCGCCGAAGGTTTTGTCAGCCTTTGACCTCTGGGGGTTATTCAAATTGCTCGTGAAGTCACAATTATCAGAAGGCACGGTGAAATATCCTCCAAATAAGCCTTGGGCGGGGTTCACTTTTTCCAAGTCAGCCGGCGTGAACTTGTTCGCAAATGATAAACCGATGGGTTTGCTATTCGATTCTATGTTGGTCGCAAAACCCTGGATAGCGCCGAGCGCCTGGACGGCGTATTCCGTCCCTGCCCCGGAGTACTTGGCAGCAGGATTGTTCCAGCTGAAAATGCCGCCGTTGCTATCCACCGCGCAGGTACTTGCAGAATTTTTATACATGGGGCTAGCACCAACCGCCACGTCGCCGCCATACACGTTCAGGTATGGTAGGTTTACGACCCTGATCGTAGCAGTACACTTTGGCGGGCTAGTGTACGGGACCGACGCCGATGAAACAGTCCATGTTACCATGAACACGCCGGTAACTTTCGGTGGGCCGAGCGCGTTATAGGCTGCCGAAATGACGCCACTGCTTATAGCCGTGCTCGCATAGCTATCCACGAGACCATAACCGCTGCCAGCTGGCGGCGTGATATTAAGCACTATCTTGGTGTCACTCGGCGGCGGCGAAGCAGCGGTATTGTATGTCAATTCTGGAGTGACATTGAAACTCATGTACGGATCTATAACTGCTGGCTGGGATAGAAGGCTGCCGCAGCTTAGATCGAGTGACGGCGGCGGAGGGATGTTCGCGAAGACATTTTGAATGTTGCCACACTGCTTTCCTATTTGGAAACTGCTCCTGCCACCATCCCAGTAAAAGCGTACCTCAGGCATGCTATCGTTATAGTTATTGGCACAGTTTTGGCTCCAAAAGAGATCGTCACCGGGAAGTTTTCCATATTTTTTATCAGTAACTAACGTCCCTTTTTGCGACGTTGTAAGCGGCGAATAAGCCGTTGTTTGTATTTTTCCACTGCGATAACCAGGATTTCTTGCGCTACAGTAATACGCCTTGCTGGGCTGGTAATACCATTCGATGCCATATGACGCGGGATTGCCCGACGTAGCGTAATAATTGACGAGTGCCTTCCACTGGTCAAGATCCGCCTGGCTTACCCCGGAAGAGCCGGCCGGTTTTCCTAGCATATAGTTGATGATAAATGCTGCCCCTTTGTGGTTCATTGTATTGTCTTTCGGTGACCACAAGGGGTTATTTTGGCTCAAATCGTAGGTGATCGTATTAATAAAGCTTTTAGCGTCTTTGACATTTTTAAGCGCATCGCCGAACAAAACATTGCAGTTTGCGCCCCCATAGTGCTTCGGATTGCTATAACCTGCAAAATCACCTTGCCCCGTACCGCAACACTCTGTAGACTCCGCGTCTTGCTGGAGGCTCACGCCACAGCGTGGGTAAGCGTACGCGTATGCTTCATGTGTGCTCAGTACCAGGCCGACGCCGCCGAATACCATAGCGAGCGGTACGACAATCAACCACCGTTTCATAGGTCACCCCCTTGCAGAAGTACCTGTAATTTGTATTGGTACCATGACACCTGGCCACGAAGCGACAGGTCTTTTGAGGCATTGAGGTACGTGATAATAGCCCGTATCGTCGTTATCATATGCGGACGGTCGCTAAGCATGTTATAAGCGTTCACTATGCCGTCCAAGGACTTCAGTTCGTATGATGTATCAGCGCTGTATGCGTCTTGGAATGCCTTGATCGCTTGGCTTGGCTTACCAATATCAAGATACGCCACGCCGAGCGAGTAGTATGTATCCGCTTTTGCCGATGGCGAATTATCCGCGCGTGAATCTAGAACTAAGCGTGATATTCGTTCCTCTGGAGTAGTTGTAGTCGTCTCCGCCGACACCGTTTGGGTAGCCTGCCGCGCCGGTTGTAGCGTCTGGTTCGACACATACCAGGTGATGGTCAGGACGGCGGCAATCAGCACGACCAAGCCCCCGCTAACACCCAATTTGCGATGCTTGAGGTTGCGTAGCTTGTTCACACCACTGAGTATAACAAAGGCATGAGCATAATACATGAGACCGTCCGCGCCAGATAATCTGTTATTTATGTCGACCTGGGAAAGAAACTACGACTTGAGCTAGCTTTCCCGATGCTGGCGGCTATAACCATTAGGCAACATGCCCGGCGCTGTTGTGCAGTTTAACCTTGCGAATAGGTATGAATGTCGCAACTCTACAAAAGGACGCACTACATACACACCGGAATCATCCAGGCTCATGTTTAGCGTGGATTAAATAGATCCGTGTTGCCCGACAAAGCCAGCCATAGATGGCGCGCAAGAGCGCTGATGCCCGAACGAGAGCGCTTGTTCGGGCTTTGGAGCATTGCCCCGTTAATGAAAACACGCGGCGTATTTTGTGAGGTGCCCGTTAAAGCGTAACCAGGGGTATGTGCCACTAGCTCAAACCCGAGAAGTTGCGCCACCTCTAGGAACTGGTTTTCGACGTTACCCATGACCAGCAGTCCACTGGGCTTGAGAACCCGGCGAGCTTGTACAAGTGTTTCTAGAAGTGGGGATGCTTCGCGCAGGCTGTCCAATAGATCTTCATCGCTCATAGTAATTGCTGACTTTATCAACTGCGGCAACTTGTCTGCTTGTCCTTCTACGTCCAACCCGCTTGCCGAATCATAGCTATTCATTGCCGAGCACAGAATCATGCCGACTGACCCATCACTGAGCCTGAGGTTGTGCACGTTCGCCATAGCGTGTAGTGATAGTTCTTCTGGATCAATAGTTTCGGGAACGTCGTCGTAGTTCACAAGTCCCTGCAAATCGTCAGGGGTCTCCGAAAGGCGACGACCACTGGTTATGTTATACAGCACACGGAAATCGCGGTTCGTGACTACAGGCTTTGCGGGAAAAGGACCCAGCAGCAAAGCATAGCCGTCTCCCGTTGGTCCTCCTATCTCTAAGACCGGGCCACCAGCCGCCCAGATAGCTTTGAATGTATCAAAACCAGGTTTGTAGTAATTGCCATCATCCTGCCTGCAGGAACTGCCAAGCATGCTGTCCCAGCTGGCCTCTTTGCCATATGTTGCGGCCACGTCAAACACGCGCCGAGGGCGATAGGGGTAGTAATAAGTTTCACCATTCGCTGGATCGTGAGGAATCGATAGTCTTGCAAGCACATCGTCGTCAAGTTCGGGCGGACGCTCAAATGCCATAATTATATTATTATACCATACTTTGAACTATAGATCAATTTCTCATTGTAAGGTGGCGTGTGCCTCTGTTAGAATAACGACATGAGCCTTTCTATTGGGATTGTTGGGCTGCCGAATGTTGGTAAGTCTACACTGTTCAACGCGCTGACCGGAAGCAAAGTGCTGGCGGCGAATTATCCGTTCGCGACGATCGAGCCGAACACGGGTATCGTCCCAGTGCCTGATCCACGGCTGCAAAAGCTGGCTGAGCTTTATAAAACGCAAAAAAATGTGCCGGCGACGGTTACATTCGTTGACATCGCTGGGCTTGTCAAAGGAGCCAGCGAGGGCGAAGGCCTCGGCAACCAATTCTTAGCACATATCCGCAGTACTGACGCCATCGTCCAAGTCGTCCGGGCATTCGACGACAGCAATGTTGTTCATGTTGATGAACAACATGAACCAAGGCACGATATTGACATTGTAAATACGGAGTTGGTGCTAGCCGACCTGCAAACCGTCGAGCGGCGATTACCCAAATTGGAAAAAGAATCCCGCGCCAATCCGAAGCTGCAGCCTATGGCGGCCGAGCTGGCGCGCGCCAAAGAAATCCTTGATACGGGCACCCCGCTATTCGCCGGCAGCCTGGCTGGCACGGCAAACGATTGGCTGCGCAAGGAACTGCAATTGCTAACGCTCAAACCGATAATTTATGTGTTCAATGTCGACGAACAGGTGTTAGGCGACACATCCAAGCAAGCCGAACTGGCGAAAATCGTCGCGCCAAACCAAGCACTGTTTGTGTGTGCCAAGCTGGAAAGCGAATTGGAAGGGCTAGACGAAGCCGACGCCATCGAGCTATTGGAGAGCTACGGCGTCCATGAGTCCGGGCTCGTCCAGCTCATCCATGCCGCCTATAGCACGTTAGGACTTCAGAGCTACCTGACAGCCGGGGAAAAAGAAGTCAGGGCGTGGACGATCCACAAAGGCGCAACAGCCCCGCAAGCGGCCGGCGTAATCCATGGCGACTTCGAGCGAGGCTTCATTGCCGCGCAAATTATCGGCTATCCCGACCTGATCGCTGCCGGGTCAGAAACTGCCGCCAAAGCTGCTGGCAAGGTCCGGACAGAGGGCAAAGACTACATCATGCAACCGGATGACATCGTCGAGTTTAGATTTAACGTCAGTAAGTAAACCCTACCACTCCGGTCGCGGACGGTAGCGCTGGCTCATCAACGGCAGGCGGTTATATATGCTGATAACTGGCACAACGCGTTTCATTGCCGCCAAACCAAGCTGGCCGGGGGACAAGTGGTGCTGCTCATACGACATAGGCAAGGGCGCAACTTGTGGCGGCGTGTTGGTAAGCGCTTGCTGCTGGTACTGGTTCATCGCCAAGTACAATTGCAACTGCTGGTTCATTTGCTCCAGGTTCGCCTTTTGTGCTGCTTGATGGCTCTGCTGTGTCCGCTTTACCTCAGTCATCCGGTACTGGACAAACCCATACAGCCGGCGCAGGCGCGTTTGGTTCCAGGTCCGGAAGTGCAACGTCTTCATCCCGGTGCTGACGTGAATCTCGGCCCCGATCAGGCGGTGACCATAATCAAATTCGTTGATCATGTCGAAACGAAGGTCTTCAACAACCAGGTAATTCAAGGGTTTTTTGTCGAGCAGAAGCAGCCGGTCCCCAGTCGCCACCAGCAAAGCGAACCCGGCTTCGTACATCCCGTTGACGCACTCGTCGAGTTCTTCATCCGGCATAAGCACGTTTACGAGCTCCCGGATTTCGCTTTTGCCCCAGCCCTTGCTGTTGCATTGAATATTTTTAAGTTGTAGGTCGAGTTTGGTTTTGCTTATCATACGCTCCCCCCCTCTTGCCCGCTAATTCTAAGATCATACCGCAAACTCACTTGTTGCGCGGTAAGATTCGCTACACACCACCTGGGACATAGGTCACAACCCTTGATCAACACCGAAGAAACGTATATAGTACTAATATGTTCGCGACGATGCGGCAAACGGCGAGGCTGGTAGACTTTTTTCACAAAAAAGGCTTGAAACTTACATACCGCAAGGGTGATTTTATCGTCAGGCCGGGGGAAGCTCCTCCGGGTATTTTTTATATTGCTGAAGGCATTGTCAAAGCGTACGATATCACTCGCTACGGCGACGAAAACTTGCTGGTTATACGCAAGGAACACGAAGTTTTCCCGCTAATTTGGGCGATCACCGGAAAAGAACGGCATGTTATCTACCGTACCTTGGCACCGACCACGGTTTTCCGGGTCAGCCGAAATGAGTTCGTCGACTTCATGGGTCACAACACCGAAGTGCTTGCGCCGCTTATGGACATGACCGTCGAGATGTACCGGCTGCACAGCGAGAGGATTTTGAACCTTGAGTACCGCACGGTCCGCGAACGGATCATTTCCTTTTTATTGACCATGGGGCAGCGTTTTGGGACAACCACCCGCGAAGGCTTGCGCATCGATGTCCCGCTCAGGCACCAGGATATTGCCAGCTCCGTCAACGCCTCGCGCGAAACGACCAGCCGCGAGCTGGCGCTGATGCGCCGCAAAGGCATGCTCAGTCGGGACGCGTCATGCATTGTGCTCGTAAATCCCGACACGCTCCAGGCGTATATCGACCGGAAGCTGTAGGACTTACCGCCAGTTAAGCGTAATTTGTTCGATAATCTGGACAATCTTATCATGGGGCGGCACGTCGCGCTGGTCATAATAGTGGTCTGTCGGCATGTAATTCTCGACTACGCTCAAGCAGTAAATCTCGTCGGCCAGCACGTGCAGCCGATCGACGGCTTTGACGCTCGCAAGCGGCGTCGCGACAATGAGTTTCTCGGTCGGTATGGGCTTGAGGAACTCGGCAGCAATGTCGATCGCGAAGCCGCTCGCCAAGCCGTCGGAGACAAGGATGATATTTCGCCCTGCTAGCAACCGAGTATCAACCGTTTTGCCGCTGCCAAGCACGCGGTTCAGGTTATGGAGCCTCGTTAGTTTCTCCTGTTCGATGTACTGGTAATATTCGCCGATCAGCTCGTCCAGCTCACCGGGAGAATACGTGTTGTTGTACGACACCGACCCGTCTTGGCTAATCGCGGCAATCGCGTCAAGCTCGCGCGGCAAGGTAATTTCTTCGTTCAATAGCAGCGAAAGCACGCAGTGCAAGCTGGCGGCAATCTGCGCGCCAACCATAACGCCACCGTCATCGAGCGCAACAACCGCGCAGTTTTCGTAGCGGTACTTCCCTATCAGTTGGTTGGCCAACATGCGTCCTGCCTGTGTCCGGCTCGCAAAGTACATAGCTTTATTTTAGCAACATGCTAGCAAATCGCTTGCGCTTTATTGCAGTAACCGGTTACAGGGCGTGCATCAAGTAGAACCGTTCGAGGTTGCCCTTGGCACCAGCAACTTCTGAATCGGCTTTCGCGATGATCGAAAAACGGTCCTTTGCCCACGCTTCGAAAGCTTTCAAGATATCCCGGCGCATGCGGTCGTTCTTGATGACTCCCTTGTGTTTGAGGTTGCTCTGGCCAGCTTCGAACTGCGGTTTCACCATGGCGACGATATCCGTTTTCGTGCTTGCCAACCGCGCGGCTACCGGCAGGATTTCGCGTAGGGAGATGAATGACACGTCGGCCACAACAAGGTCAATCGGCTGGTTGGTTACAAAGTCGCGGATGTCGGTCTTCTCGTGCAGCTCAACCCGCGGATCGTCACGCAACGAGGGGTGCATCTGGTCCGTGCCAACATCGACGGCTATCACTTTCCGGGCGCCATGCTGTAATGCATAATCGGTGAACCCACCGGTGGAACTGCCGATATCCAACACTGTTTTGCCGCGAAAATCCAGCTTGAGTGCGTCTGCTACCGAAGCTAGTTTCAACGCTGCCCGGCTGACGTACCGGGCATCCGCAACTAATGTAATATCTTGGTCATCCGCAACCAAAAAGCCTGGTTTCGTGATAACATGCGGCCCAACTTTGACATCGCCAAGTTTAATGTAGCTCCCTGCTTGGCTACGGGTTGGCACCAACCCGCGAGCCACCATTGCTTGGTCAAGCCGTTGTTTCAAACTTAGCCTTTCACGCGCTCACGGTACGTGAGGTTGGTTGTATCAACCGATATCACATCACCTGCCTTCACAAAAGCCGGGACACGGATAGAAATGCCCGTTTCCAACGTGGCATCCTTGGTAACGGCAGTGCTCGTGTCTCCTTTGACGACTGATTCGGTATAGGTGACCTTCAGCGGCACGTTTTTTGGAAGTTCCACCTGAATCGGGCTACCCTCGAATAACACCAATCCGACTTTGTCGCCTTCTTTCATAAGTCCAGCGTTGTCGCCAACCATATCAGCGGCGACTTCAAACTGCTCGAACGTCTCATCGTTCATTAAGAAAAAGGTCGAACCGTCGTTGTATAAATACTGGACGTTCTGGTTCGTGACATCGGCACTATCGATCTGCTCGTTGCCCTTGAATGTTTTTTCGAGTACTTTGCCGTCGGTCAAGCTCTTGATGCGAACGTTCACGATCGAACCGCCGCGTCCCATAACTTTCTGTTCGTATTCGACGACACGGTATGGTACGCCGTCAAGTTGGAAGATTGTTCCTTTTTTGAGGTCGGTGATGTTGAGTGCCATAAGGGTATCTCCTTTATAA
>CAZGPZ010000012.1:0-21892 GCA_964527385.1 uncultured Candidatus Saccharibacteria bacterium
AAGCGCCTTGCAGCCCGCCGCCCCCGCCGCTAACGTCGTGTAACCCAGCACGGATGATGGCGCCGACATTGAAGGCGCCCTCATGATAAAAATTCTTGTCCTCTACAGCAACGGTCGCGTCCTTGACGTACTGCGAGATCTGGTTGCTGGCAACCGGGATGCGTTTGACGGCGTCGTAATCTTGCCACAGCACCGTTTTGCCAGTCGAATCGTAATAGGTGATACTGCCGGCGAGATTGTCGCCAGACAGGTCTTTGATTTTCGGCAGGTCTTTGCGGAAGTAAGCGAATACCCCAATAGTTAATAAGAACACGGCAACGATTCCAACGCCGATGATTTTGAGCGCCATGATGGCGCCTTCGCGGCTAAACCAATATTGTGCCACGCGCTTTGGGTGGAGCCGGTACAGGGTGCGGAGCAAAGGATTTTTCGGCAGCGTGCTCAAATATGCCGCTTTGCGCGTGTCTCTCACTTGCTTGCCGGCACGCAAACGGTCGCTCAGGCTGCGGTGCAGCCTGAGTGTCTTGCCGGACTTGGTACGATAACTGCTTTTGCTTTGGCGCTGGCGGCCTGACGGGTTCTGTTTTGGGTCGTTCATGGCGTGATGTAACCTGCTCCACTAGTGATAGTCATCATCAATTATACCAACGCCTGCTGAGAAATTGCTAACCAATTCAGTGCCTACTTTTGCACAACCCTCTCACCGAAGGTGGAATATGATATACTGCCATCGTGAGAAGCGAAACACGTCCGAGCAGCAACATGTATTATCCAGTATCTTATACCGCCACGCGCGTGCCGGGTTGTTTCGTGTATTTGGATACTATTTAGGCAAGAACTATCGAATCCATCAAAAAACTCGCCACGCCAGGCGGGTTTTTAGTATAGTAACTACTAATGAGGAGCAACTATGGCAGATATGACTTTATCCGAAGAACTTGCCTGGCGCGGGTTCGCTAACCAGACGACCTTCGAAGACCCGGGCGCTTTGGACGTTGCGCCGCTTATGTTCTATTGGGGTGTTGACCCGAGCGCTGATTCGATGACTGTCGGCAATCTGGCAATCGCCATGATGGTTCGCCACTTCATGAAACACGGCCACAAGGCGGTGCTGTTGGTTGGCGGCGCGACCGGGCTGATTGGCGACCCAGATGGCAAAGCGACCGAGCGCGACCTCAAACCAATGGAAGAAGTTGCCCGCAACAAGGCGGCCATCATCGCCCAGTACAACCGCATTTTCGCTGGCGAGCAATTCACCGTGGTGGACAATTATGATTGGTTCAAAGGCCTTGGTTACCTGGAATTCTTGCGCACCGTCGGCAAGCATGTGCCGATGCGGCAAATGCTCGGCCGCGAATTTGTCCGGCAACGTCTCAGCGAAGACGGCGCCGGTATCAGCTATGCCGAATTCAGCTACTCGCTCATCCAGGGCTATGACTTTTTGCATCTCCTCCGCGAACTGGGTGTCACCCTGCAAATTTGCGGTGCCGACCAATGGGGGAACTGTATCGCCGGCGTGGAGCTCATTCGCCGAATCGATGGCAAGGAAGCACACGTGTGGTCAGCGCCATTGGTCGTCAACAAAGCTACCGGCGTGAAGTTTGGCAAGACCGAAGAAGGCGCCGTCTGGCTCGACCCAAGCAAGACGAGCGTTTTCAAGTTCTACCAGTTCTGGCTGAATGTCGATGACGATAGCGTTGGAGACTTCTTGAAGTTGTACACGATGCTTGGTCCTGATGAGATAGCGCACTTGATGGGAGGATTTGAGACCGACCGCGCGGGGCGCTCCGCCCAAAAGGCCTTGGCGTACGAAGTGACCAAGCTCGTCCACGGCGAAGAGAATGCCGATGCCGCCCGCAAAGTTACCGAAGTCCTGTTTGGTGGTGGTGATTTCAACGCGCTGACAGAAGCTGAAGTTAGCCTTTTAGCTGCCGAGCTGCCGGTCGTGGAAGCTGGCTCGTCATTGGCAGTTGCGCTTGTCCAGTCGGGGCTTGCCGGGTCGAACTCCGAAGCGTCGCGTTTGGCCAGCTCTGGAGCTATTTCTATCAATGGCACGAAAATTGCCGGGGTTGATGCAGCCCAGCTCAAGCCGGGGTATAATTTAGCCAAGAAGGGCAAGAACAGCTTTGCCCTCATCAAACAGCAGTAGTGCTATACTGGTAAGTCCAATGGCAAAAACGACGAAACGTAGAACCAAGAAATCCAACAAAATCGAAGCGGCAGTAGTCATAGCAGACAAGAATCATGTCGGGACATACTACAACGACCCCGGCTATAATTACACGCATTACTGGCAGGGCCGCGATTACGAACATCAATCAGAAGAATTAGCGATCAAGCGGCTTTTGCACGGCCGCCACTTCAAAAAAGCGGCCGACATAGGCGGTGGGTATGGCCGCTTATGCCTCCTGCTTGAAAATTACGCCGACAAAGTCGTGCTCGCCGAGCCAAGCCAGCAACAGCTCGACCTTGCGGCAGATTTTTTAAAGGACCATTCCGAAATAGAACGCCGGCTGATGCAGGCTAACGAACTGAAGTTCGGTGACGGCTCGATCGACCTCGTCACGATGGTGCGCGTCATGCACTATTTGCCGGACCCGGCGGCTGAACTGGCAGAAATTGCCCGCGTGCTCAGCGATGACGGCTACGCCATTATTGAGGTGGCGAACTATGCCCATTTCCGTAATCGCTTGAAGCACCTGTTAAAAGGCAAGCGGATGCCGATCAAACCAGTAGACATACGTTCCGAAGAACACCGTAGTAACAAGTCCGATGTGCCGTTCGTCAACCACAACCCCAAGACGGTTATTCGCCAGATGCAACACGCTGGTCTCAAGGTGGAGCGCGTTTTGTCCGTGTCGAACTTGCGCAGCCCTCGCCTCAAGAAAATTGTTCCCACATCGATCATGCTGGCAGCCGAGCGATGGCTCCAGGTACCACTGGCGTCGATGTTCTTCGGTCCCAGCATCTTCCTGCTTGCCAAGAAGTCAAACTCGTAGTTCGGCACGCCGGACCGTATACTAAAACACATGAGGGGCGAAGATAGTGTTGAGTCGTTGAAAGGAGTCGGCCCGGCAGTTGCCAAGCTGTTCGGAAAGCTGGGCATCCGTACGATTGCCGATCTCGTTGATAATTACCCCCGTGCTTACGAAGATTACTCCGTCATAACGCCTGCAGCGCAATTGCGTCCAGGACCGGTCACCATCCGAGCTAAAATCACCCAAGCCACCGGGCGGTACGTGCGCCGCGGCATGCATGTGACGGAAGCAATTGCTTCCGACGTGTCAGGCAGTATCCGTCTTGTCTGGTTTAATCAGCCCTATCGTGCCGCATCTATCAAGCATGGCAAAGATTATTTTATCTCTGGTACCTTTGAACTTGCATATCGTAAATTTGCTATCCAGAGCCCGAGCATCGAGCTTGCCAGTGAGTTTCCGCTCAATACCGCGCGGATCGTGCCGGTGTACCGCGAGACAAAAGGCCTAACTTCGCGCCAAATCCGCCAGGCGCTGAAACAATGCCTTCCGTATATCACAAATTTGCCCGAAACACTGCCAGCGGGTATCGTCGCGAACCAGCATCTGCTCGGCCGCAGCCAAGCCTTGGCACAGCTGCATTTTCCTGAATCACCCCAAGCGCTCAACGGTGCCAAAGAGCGGCTTGGCTTCGAGGAGGTCTTCAGCCTCGTCCTGGCGAGCCTGCTTAACAAGCGCGACATTGCCGCCGAATATGCGCCGATCGTGCCGTTCCACGAGGATGTGGCCAAAGACTTCACCGCGCACCTACCTTTCACCCTGACCGACGCCCAGCGAAAAGCAATCTGGCAGATATACCTAGACATGCAAAAAGAGCGTCCCATGAACAGGCTCGTCGAAGGCGATGTCGGTTCCGGCAAAACAGTCGTCGCCGCCATGGCCGCAGTCATGGTACTGCACCACGGGCACCAGGTCGCGCTAATGGCGCCTACCGAGATACTGGCACGCCAACATGCCGATACGATTACGTCGCTGCTCAAGCCACTCGGGCTGGACTCACAGGTAGGATTGCTCGTCGGCAGCATGCCCGCGGCACAAAAGCGCCGGGCACGTGAGGCAATACAACAAGGCCACATGCGTTTCATCATCGGCACCCACGCGCTGATCCAAGAAAGTGTCGATATGCATGGGTTAGAGCTGATCGTTATCGACGAACAACACCGGTTCGGTGTCGAACAGCGCAAGGCCCTTATCGCCAAAGCCGGGCACATGCCCCACGTGCTCAACCTGACGGCGACACCCATCCCGCGTAGCCTCGCGCTGACCGTATATGGCGAGCTGGATATTTCCATCCTTGACAGCAAACCTTCTGGGCGGCAAGAAGTTGCCACGACAATTTGCGCGCCGACATCGCGCCAGGATGTGTATGGGCGTATTGCCGAAGAGTTGGCGGCGGGGCGCCAGATGTTCGTAGTATGCCCAGTTATTGCTGATTCCAGCGCTATTGATGCTGCATCTGCCGAGAAAGTGTACGAGCAACTGTCAAAGAAAGATTTCAAGCAGTTCCGAGTCGGCTTGCTACACGGCAAGATGAAAGGCGATGAGAAAAACGCCGTGATGCAGGCATTTTTGGAACATAAGTTGGATATTTTAGTGTCTACGACGGTCATCGAAGTCGGCGTCGACGTGCCGAACGCCAGTGTCATGATGGTGGAAAGTGCCGACCGGTTCGGCTTGGCGCAGATACACCAGCTGCGTGGGCGCATCGGGCGCGGCGGCCACAAAGGCTATTGCTACTTGATGATGAGCGGTTCGCAAGCGCCATCACCCAGGCTTCGGGCTTTGGAACGGACGAACGACGGGTTCAAGCTGGCGGAACTGGACCTGCGCTTGCGCGGACCCGGCGCGATCTACGGCACTACGCAGCACGGCCAATTGGACCTGCGCATTGCCCAGCTTAGCGATACGCGCCTCATTGCCCGTGCCCGCCGAGCTGCCCAACAATTTGTTGGTACGAACGAGGAGCTTGCTAAGTATCCCGAGCTCGACACGCGCGTCAAACATTTGCGGTCGGTCAGCAACCTGAACTAGCATTTTGCCTCCAAATTTCGTACAATACTTCTCAGTTCTGCAATTTTGCAGCTAAACCAAAATTCCAATCCAAGGAGCCAAAGGCGACTGAATGGAATTTTGAGAGGAGGAACATAGCCGTCGGCCGAAACTTTTGGCTGACGCCAAAACGAGGCATAGGCTTAGGTTCCGACGAGCGCGAGTGGTGGAATGGTAGACACGCATGTCCTTAGGAGCTAGTGCCCAAAAGGCGTGGAGGTGAGAAGTGCCGGTGGCACTTCGCAAGGCAACCTTCTGATGAAAACTTGTTTTCAATCATGAAGTTGCGGGGCCGCGGAACGTGGCCAAGTCCTCTCTGAAATGTGCCTTGAACCTGTACAATTAGATTATGCGCGAGTGGTGGAATGGTAGACACGCTAGCCTTAGGAGCTAGTGCCCAAAAGGCGTGGAGGTTCAAGTCCTCTCTCGCGCACCAAAAGAAAATACCCGAGCCATTGCCTCGGGTATTTTCTTTTGAGCCGTAGGGCTTGAACCCCGGTCGAAAATGGCCGGTGGCCATTTGAGTTTTCCAAGCTCGGCCGCCATGCCCATTTTTGCTATCCAAGCAAAAATGTTTGCGCAGGCGCATGGGAAGAAGTCCTCTCTCGCGCACCAAACAAGACGACCCTAACGCGGGTTGTTTTTTGCATATCATTTGAACGGCAACCCCCAAGCATTACGGCAAGGGCATTTGTGTTTTTCGGCTGGTCGATTTCATATTTGACGTGTTTGACGCCACGTAGTACACATGTACATAGTAAAGGTATATAGCCTAAGGAGAAACAATGCCAGCAGTAGGTAACATGCTAGAATGTACGCCCGTTGATAATTCAACTGTTTATCATGAGGACATGTTGCCCGTGGATGACCCACGCCGTCATGGGGTGACAGTTGCTAACATGTCGGTGCTTCAGGAATTTTATACATTAACAGACCAGCTCGCCCCAGTCGGGCATGATGCGGCCAGGCAGCTGGCTGAGCTGGGGCAGAACGCTCATGCATGGTCAGTCGTGTACTTGCCCGAACATGGCATTCTGGTGCAGCCTTGTTCGTACAAGTATCAGGGCTGGGACGTTATAGCGTTGAGGATCCATAAAGTTTCGGCGCCACCAGCTGAGGCTGAAGCGAATAGGCTATGGGACGCTAGTTACGGTCAAATTTCATGCTATATTTGGGGACCATACCGAGCTGCAAGCAGCTCCGAAGCGTTTGGTTTTTTAGACGTGTTATCTGAGGTAGTTGCTAGAGGAAAAGCACTATCACCTATCATGCCCGACCCAGCCGCCTATTGACAAGCGGTATATATAGTGCTAATGTCAATATCATGTTCAAATTAACTAGCCAGCATCATGCGCATATTCTGCCGGAGCGACGCGGTTAGTTAGCTGATATCTCGAAAATCCTAACGCCGGAGTTCGCCTCCGGCGTTTTTGCTTGTTCTAAAAACAATTGACTAAGGAGTTTTGAGATGAATATTACAATTTCTGGTAAAGGTTTAACGATCGAAGACGTTGCCAAAGTTTCTCGCGGCAAAGCCAAAGTTGTTGTCGACAAAGATGCAATGACACGCGTCAAGAAAGGGCGATCCATTCTGGAGCAATACGTCGCCGATGGCAAGAAACTGTACGGCGTCACGACTGGCTTTGGTGACTTTTCGAAAGTATTTATTAGTGCCGAAGATGCTGCACAATTGCAGGTCAATTTGATCCGCAGCCACAATGCGGGTGTTGGCGAGCCGGTGCCGGAGGATGTCACGCGTGCCACAATGTTGGCCCGCGCGAACTATTTAGCCAGTGGCATGTCCGGCTGCCGGCCGGTGATTTTGGAGCGGTTAGTTGCCGGAATTAACGCAAACATCTATCCATTCATCCCACGCAAAGGTTCGGTGGGCGCGAGCGGCGATCTTGCACCGTTAGCTGCGATGGCGGCCTGCCTGATGGGCGAAGGCTTCGCCATTGTAAATGGTGAAAAGCGTCCATCGCTGGAAGTCTTGAAAGAGAACAATCTAGAGCCGATTAAGCTGTCGTTCAAGGAAGGCCTGGCGCTCATTAATGGCGACACGCTGATGGTTGGCTACGCGACGCTCCTGACATACGATGCGTTGCAACTCTGTAAAGTGTCAGATATTGCGCTGAGTATGACGGTCGAAAGTATCGTCGGCGTTGTGGAGGCATTCGATGAACGCCTGCAGACAGCTCGCGGCTTTCAGGGTCAAGTAGATAGCGCGCGCAACCTTCGAGCTATTACGAAAGGTAGCGAAATCCTTAGCGGTGAACCGCTGCGTGTGCAGGATAGCTATGTTATCCGCTGTAGCCCAGTGATTTTAGGGTCATCGCGTGAAGCGATTAACTTCATACGCAGACAAGTTGAGATAGAGCTAAACGGCGCATGTGACAACCCGCTCGTCTTTCTGGACGACGAAGTTGTGCTCGCCGGAGGCAATTTCCACGGTCAACCGCTTGCTTTGCCGCTGGATTTCCTGAAAGTAGCCGTAAGCGAACTGGCTGACTCGTCCGAGCGCCGCATGGAGCGGATGATAAACAAAGCCTATTCGAATATGCCGCCGTTCCTGGTGGAAAATGGCGGGCTGAACTCTGGTTTCATGGTGCCGCAATACACGGCAGCCGGACTCATCAACCTTAACAAAGGTCTGAGTTGGCCGAATAGCGTCGATTCAATTCCTGTTTGTGCAGGCCAGGAAGACCACGTTTCGATGGGCACGAACTCCGCGCTCACTGCTTACGAAGTCGTACAAAACGTTCAATACGTGCTGGCAATTGAACTGATGGTTGCCGCCCAAGCATTGGAGTTTGCTAAGGCTAAGCCAAGCGAAGCTATTCAGAAGCTTAAAGGTTTCATTCGCGCCGACGTTCCGAAAGTCGACAACGATACCATGCTGAATCCATACATTGAAATACTGAAGCAACGAGTTGCTGATGAATCCGTGGTGCAGCTTGTTGAAGCGGAAGTAGGATCGCTCGCATGAAAACACTAACCGTATGCGTTAATTGCGGCACAAAGTTCTAAGCTCAATGGTGGCTCTGCACAGCCTGTGGCGGAAGCTTAACGGTAACAAGTAGGCGGCTGGTCAATGCTGCGAAGCACCGTGGGCTAAGCCTAGGGGAAGGTGCTACGCCACTCATACGGCTAAACCGCTTGTCGGACTTGTTAGGCTGCGACCTGTGGGCTAAAGGTGAGTTCATGAACCCGACCGGCTCATTCAAAGACCGGGGATCGATTGTCGAGATTAACATGGCGCTGCAGCTTGAAAAGCAGGGCGTGGTTTGTGCGTCGACCGGTAACATGGCAGCTAGCTTGGCGGCGTATGCAGCCAGAACCGGGCTACCATGCAAAGTCGTCGTACCAGATGTGACACCGGCTGGCAAATTGCGCCAGGCGCTTATATGTGGCGCTGAGCTGGTCCGCGTCAGTGGTAACTACGACGAATGTGTCGGCGTGGCCGAGCAAATCGCGAATGACAACAATTACTTCCTCTGCGGCGACTACGCGCTTCGGCGTGAGGGTCAAAAAAGCATTGGCCGTGAACTCGCGGGCAAAGATTTCGATGCATATATCGTTCCTGTCGGCAACGGCACTGTCGGCATAGCCATTGCTGAGGGCATGGAAGCAGCCGAAGACAAATCTGTGGCGCGCTTTATCGGTGTCCAAGCAGAGGAAGTCAATCCAATTGAAGCAGCCTGGCGTACCAAGCGCGAAATTAAAGCCAAACCCGCAGGCACGACGGTAGCGAGCGCCATGAGTGTCCGAAATCCGCTCGATGGAAATATGACGCTTGCCTGGGTCGCCAAGACTGGCGGCTTGCTTACAACAATAACAGACGAAGAGGTAGAAACAGCGCAAGCTATGCTAGCGAAGCGAGAAGGCCTGTATGTCGAACGTACGGCCGCCGCTGGGTTGGCTATGCTTATGCGCGATAAAGAACAATATGTCGGCCAAAAGCTAGTCATTATTTTGACCGGCAACGGCCTTAAAGACAATCAAGAAATGGAGCAATGAAATGAATATTACACCTGAGATGCTTGATAACTCGTACAACCTTTTTACCGAGCCTAAATCCCCGTCTGGCGAGGCTATAGTGGGGTATGATGCTACGTCAGGCCAAATAGTGCCAAGCTTAGAATTTACGTGGCCCGACATTTTGGCTATAGACGCTAATCTACGGAGCGAAAACGAGGCTCAGCGAGCACGTAATAGCCTTGATGATTTGGGAGTTTACCTGCTGCCTAACGTGCCACTTTACAATGCAGCAACAATTGACCTGCTTTTTAATCAGAAATCCTACTCTGACGATATTTCTGAGGGCGAGACGCCTTACCTTGACCTCTACTGCACAACAGACGGGAACACGATTACTGGTGCGGCGGCGCGCAGTAGTCTGTGGCCGGCGGTGACGTATGGCGTTGCTGCGGCCCGGGCAGCCCTACTCACGCATCCAAGTACATTGGTACAAGTTGGCGGCGTACAATCCTGCTTTCGACGTGAAGCAGTAGCTGATCTTCAGCCAGGCTGGAAGCAAGCAGGGTTTAATCAGGCCAATATGGATGCCGCCGCACTGCTAACTGACGAACTGCCAAAAAGTCGTGTTGACGTCAAAGCGATATCAACGGCCATTCGCTTTTTGGAGGCGTCGGGTATCCCGCAAGCATCTATGCAGCTTAGGCTGAATAATCCGGCGGGCATTCTATACCCTATCTTGCAACAGCAAGGCATTGTTTTTGAGGAGGGTATAGCAGGGCTAGGGTGGGAATGTTTAAACGAAATGGCTGCCGCCAGGGCTAACGACCAGATTGACAGGGCGTTAGCGAACCGCGCAGCGCAGCTCGTTGAAAAATGGAACGAAGCCGGCAGTCTCAGCCCACCCGCTAAGCAATTTTTAGAAACATTGGTGCAAACTGGCGAATACGACGTTGAAATAATGAGGTGTGATTTCCCGGCGGCTTACCAAACACTCACTGACCTGGAAGCGGTAGTGGCAGAGATCAGTAGGAATTACCCAGTAATAGCGGTGCAAATAGATCCCCTCTCGACACGAAGCGGTTACGATGGTACGACGTGCCAGTTCGACATTCGCACCCAAACGGGCGTTCTGGCTGAGATCGGTGGTGGCGGGGCGTACCAGCGCAGGGCACAAAACAGCTGGTCCATGCAATTTGAGGAACCAGCTCCACCAAACTTTTATATGGTTGGTGTAGCGTTTGGGCTGAGCCGGGTTGAAACCGTGCGTGCCATTCTGAATCGAGAGAGCAATGAATGACATTAGACAGGAGCTTATAGGGCTGACGAGTCGGCTCATATCGTTTCAAACTGAAGCTGATAAGCGAGATGAAGTAGCGCGCTGCATCGCGTTCATGTGCGATTATTTTAATGGCACATGTCTGTCTCTTGAGCGTTTTGAATGCAACGGCGTAAAATCCTTGTTGGTTTCGACGAGCAAGTCTAAGCAACCGAGGTTGTTGCTGAGCGGTCACATAGATGTCGTAAAGGGGAAGCCGGCTCAATACCAAGCTAAGCTTAAAGGAAATAAACTCTACGGTAGGGGCGCAATCGATATGAAGGGTTCAGTTGCTGTCATGATGTGTATCATGCAACAGCTGCAGGGCACCAATGGAATCGCGGCTTTATTTACGAGCGACGAGGAAATTGGCGGAGAAAATGGCGCAAATTATGTCTTGTCTCAGGGCATTAGACCCAATTTCACCATTGTTGCAGAAGAATCAGACTTTACTATTTCAGTTAGCCAGAAAGGTGGTTTTAGGCTTGAGATTACCGCAACAGGCAAAAAAGCCCACAGTGCGATCCCGGAACAAGGCGATAACGCGATAGTTAAGCTGATAGATGTCTTTAATCAGTTTCAAAACAGCCTCAAGGGTCGTCGAGCATTCCGGCCAACAGTTAATCTTGCTACGCTTTCAGGTGGCATTAGCCCGCAATTTGTTCCCGATGTTGCAACCGCATCGCTTGATATTCGCGTGACAAATCAAAGCGAATATTCGATCGTACAGCAGCTGGTTGAGCAGATCAACGCCCGGCCAGATTGCCAAATTACAATTACTTCGAGCATGTCATTCATGGAACTAGGTTCCTGCGAAGCAGAAATAAAACAATTACAACAAGCGTCCAAAACAATCACAGGAATAAATCCTCGCAAGATCAAGACACCTTATGCAAGCGACGGCAGGTATTTGACGGAGCGAGGGCTTCCAGTCGTTGAGTTTGGGCCAACTGGGGCAGGCTTCCATGGCGACGAAGAGTACGTGGACATTAATAGACTGGTTCTATATTATCGGACGTTGGAAAAATTTATTGGTGGCCTAAGCTAGGAATTTACACAAACATTTACTACACTGGAGGCATCTATGGCACTTTCAACACAACCCTACAAAGGCGCGCGGGATTTTTATCCTACAGATAAGCGCGTACAGAAATACCTATTCGCTAAAATGCGGGAAGTTTGCGAGCGTTTTGGCTACGAGGAGTATGACGCGCCAATTCTGGAACCAACTGATTTGTTTTTGGCCAAAGGCAACCAGGAAATCATCGATAGCCAGACGTATACATTCCAGGACCGCGGCGGGCGCAGCGTAACCATCCGTACGGAAATGACACCGACGGTCAGCCGCATGGTGGCCGGCAAGCGCCAGGAGCTAGCGTACCCGCTTCGCTGGTACAGCATCCCGAACCTCTGGCGGTACGAGCGCGCCCAGCGCGGACGGCTGCGCGAATTTTGGCAGCTGAACGTGGATATTTTCGGCGTAGACAATATGTTGGCAGAGCAAGAGGTTATTATGCTGGCCGACGCGCTGCTGAAGAGTTATGGCGCGAAGCCAGACATGTACGAGATACGCGTTAGCAGCCGCAAGTTCGTTGATTTTGTTATGGGCCAATATCTTGGCCTGGACAGCGTGCAAGCGTCCAGCATGATACGGCTTGTTGACCGCATGCGCAAGATTGACCGCGCTGATTTCATCGCCCAAGCTGACGCGATCTGCCAACCGTCGCAGCGCCAGGCGGGCGTTGTTGAGAAACTGCTTGATGTCCTCGCCGCTAAGCGCTTTACGCAATTGCCAGCTGACTTGCAAAAGCAAGCGTCAATCCTGGAGTTGCAAGCCATGCTTGCAGGGCTGAAAGATTCTGGCGTGTCCAACGCGGAATTTGACGTGACGCTCATGCGCGGCTTCGATTACTACACTGATATCGTGTTCGAAGTATTTGATACCGACCCTGAAAATAACCGCGCTATGATGGGTGGCGGCCGATACGACGGGCTGGTCGGAATGTTCGGCGTGCAGCCGGTACCTACCGTCGGATTTGGACTGGGCGACGTGACGCTCGCGAATTTCTTGGAAGATCATGGGCTCATGCCGAAATTGCCAGTCGAAACGGATGTTTACATAGCGCTTGCCGGCAACGTGGCGCAGCAGTCACAGAAAGTCGTGGCGAACTTGCGCAAAAATGGATTGAACGTCGCGGTGGACTATTCTGGCCGGAAATTGGATAAGCAGTTGGCTACCGCCGCCAAAAAAGGTGTTCGCTACGCTTTGATCATCGGCGAACAAGAACTAGCTACGGAACAATACGTGCTCCGCGACTTGGCAAACGGCAGCGAAGAGAAACACGGCATTGCCCGCATCGTCAGCATTGTCCAAGATTTTCGCAAACCGGCCCAGCTGCTTGAAGACGATGAGTAGCTTAGGGGTGGCGAATATCGCCCTTATCTGTTAGACTGAGTAACTATGCAGATTAAACGCGAGCAACTCAACCCAACGACCGTCAAACTAACCGTCGAAGCCGACCAATCGCTATTGGACGAAACCAAGATGACTGTCCTGAAGCGCCTGGCTGCCACCATGAAACTGCCCGGTTTCCGTCCAGGCAAAGCGCCCATGGCAGTCGTGGAGCGTAATGTCGACGCCCAAGCGCTGCAAACCGAGTTCTTGGACATCGCAATCAACCGCTTGTATAGCGAGGCTATCGAGCATGAGAAACTCCGTGCCGTCGGCCAGCCAAAAGTCGGCGTGCAGAAATTCGTGCCATTTACTACCCTTGGGCTCAGCTTTGAGATCGAAGCTGTTGGCGACGTCAAGCTGCCTGATTACAAGAAATTGAAATTGACCAAGCAGGTTGCTACTGTCACAACTAAGGACGTTGACGATGTCGTCAAGCGCTTGCAGGAGCGCGCAGCCGAACGCAAAGATGTTGCTCGTGCCGCCAAATCTGGCGACGAAGCGACTATTGACTTCAGCGGCAAGGATGCCAAGACTGGCGAAGCGATCAAGGGCGTGGATGGCAAAAACTACCCGCTTATGCTCGGTAGCGACACATTCATCCCAGGCTTTGAAGCCAATGTTATTGGCATGAAGCCAGGCGAAACCAAAGAATTCACGCTGACGTTTCCCAAAGATTACGGCGTCAAGGCGCTCCAGAGCCGCAAAGTTGCCTTCACGGTAACCCTTGCTAAGCTTCAAGAGCTCAGTGCCGCCAAGGCCGACGACGCATTCGCTGCCAAAGTCAGCCCATACAAGACGCTCAAAGAGCTGAAAGATGACATCAAGCAGCAACTGGCGACCGAGAAAGAAGCAGAAGCAACCCGCGAATTCGAGAACACACTACTGGAAGCTATCGCCGACAAGACGTCAGCCGCTATACCCGAAGCATTGATAGATGACGAAACCAAGCACGCTGAAAACGAAATGAAGCAGAACATTTTGTACCGTGGACAAACCTGGCAAGAATACCTAGACGAACAGGGCCAGACTGAGGCTGAATACCGGAAAGCATTATGGGAACCAGCTGTACGCCGTGTCAAAGCCGGCCTCGCCTTGAGCGAGATCGCCGAGCGTGAAGGTATCACCGTCTCGCCAGAGGAGTTTAAGGCGCGCTTGCAGGCCCTAAAAAGCCAGTATACCGATAAACAAATGCAAACCGAGCTGGAAAAACCCGAAGCGGCCCGTCAGGTACTCTCTGGCATGCTGACCGAAAAAACCATCGCCAAGCTGACCGAATATACCTCCGCGAAATAATAGGCGAAAAGACCTCAGTGTCAGAGAACATTTGCGGGGACGACCAGAAATTCCAGCCAATGGGATGGGAGATAGTCGACCAGAATGCTGACAGGCTTGAAGAGCAAGGCGTGATACACAGGCTGACCGATGAAGAAGTAGCCGCCTTGCGTCGCGGCGAGCCGGTTCCCGGAATGATTCCGCAGCGGGTTTTCGCGGACTTCGAGGCATTTATGACAGGTAGAAACAATTTACACCTCTATTTTGGTCCGGTAGCAGCGGGAGCCGTCCGGCAACGCCTGCCTGAGCGGCAGCGTTTGGAGGTGATAGATCCGAACTTGGTTTGGCGCCTGGTCGAAGCAATAGAGCCGACTGACTATGGCGAGCACTATGATTTGGGCGAAAAAATCACACTGGCAAGCCAGGACTTGTTCCTGGCCTACCAGAAAATGAGTGTGCTTGTCTCGGCGCATGATTGGCGAACGGCCTGCCTTACTCCCGAAGAAGCCGTTGAGGCGCTGATTATCTAGTAAAAGTGTGGCGCAGTGAAGCTATCTCCGTGAAAGCCTATTATGCAATTTGCTGCTATTCACGTAATGCAAGCCTTCTAAAGGCCAGCGCAATACATGCCGGATAGGAAAACCCGAAGCCGCGCGCCAAGTACCCTCCGGCATGCTGGCGGAAAAACACGGGTAAAACTGCCCGAATTGTGTTACAAATAAATAATCATGGCACTTTGCACGCTTGTTGATCGAAACGACAGTATTATTGGCTACAAGGAGCGCGGTCAGCTCAAACCTGGGGATATTTACAGGATTACATCATTGTGGGTAGTTAATTCCAATGATGAAGTATTGCTGGCACAGCGCGTGTTGACCAAGAAGAACGATCCAGGCAAGTGGGGACCCGCTGTTGCGGGCACGATCGAGAACAAAGAAAGTTACGATGTGGGTGTCGCCAAAGAGGCGCGCGAAGAGCTGGGAATTACTGGCGTAGATTTTGTCGTTGGCCCAAAATTACATATCGAAAATAACGGCCAAGGCATGGGCTATTTCTGCCAGGCATACATTGCCAAGCTCGACTGGCCGCTTGGACGATTCAGGCTGCAGGCAGAAGAAGTGGCCGGCATACGCTGGAGCGGGCGCGCCGAGCTAGCGCATGAGGTTGCCGCGTCGCCGCAACACTTTGTCACTAATTTCTCCAAATCCAGTGCCGATATGCTGAAATTCATTTCTGAGCACGACTAGGTGCGCTCCAGGATTAAGCGGCAACAGGGTAATTCTATATGAGCGGTTAGCACTCTTGACTGGTGAGTGCTAACTAGCTATCATTGAATAGTGGAGTTTGGGTAGTGTCTGTAAAAGAGCACCCCTAGTAGCTAGGGATTGAAAGTGGAGGTACTATGAGCGTTCTTGTCCCAACAGTTATCGAAAACGAAGGCCGCTACGAGCGCGCTTACGATATTTATTCCAGGTTATTAAAAGATAGGATTATTTTCCTTGGCCAGGATGTTAACGAAGCTACGGCGAATATAATCGTCGCGCAATTGCTATTCTTGCAGTCGCAGGACGCGAAGAAAGATATTTTCTTCTACATCAATAGTCCGGGCGGCAGCGTGTACGACGCGCTGGCGATTTATGACACGATGCAATATGTCACCAATGACATCCAGACGGTCGGGATCGGCGTCCAGGCGTCGGCGGCAGCATTCCTGCTATCGAGCGGCACCAAGGGCAAACGGTTCATCTTGCCGAACGCGACAGTCATGATCCACCAGCCTTCGAGTGGCACGCGCGGCAAGGTTACTGACATGGAGATCGACCTTAGGGAGTCCCTGCGCGTCAAAGAGCGCTTGAACGAAATCATGGCCAGAAACACCGGGCAGAAGATCGAAAAGATCAAGAACGACATGGAACGTGATTACTGGCTGACGGCAGATGATGCCAAGAAATACGGTTTGGTTGACGGCGTTATAACCACGCCGCCGAAAAGTTAGGTAGACATCGCGCCAGGTATCTGTTACCGTAAGGTACCATGACAGATGCTGGCTCTTCGGGCGCACGGCTTAAACTAGTACCATTCACGGAGTACGATCCTATTGAGCTTGCAAACCAACTGCATATGGCGGCAGCCGCGGACCGTTCGTACCCGAGCCGGGCACCACAGAAGTACGCCAGAGCGGGCGCAACGAGAACGGTAATGCGCGAGCAAGAGGAGCACGCCGCTAAAGCTGTTTTGCACTACGCGGTTGTCGCGCACGTGCCAATGGACGGCGATAATGCTGTGAATGACCTTGTCGGCACCGTGCACATAGTACCCGGGGCACAGCTGTATGAACGAAAATCAAACATACCGGTTTGGCTATCCAGGCTGATTGGCAGGCTGATCGTGTCCTCTTACCCTGGCCTGACCCACCGTGTTGAAACGTGGGTACAGCACCAAACGTTTGCTGCGGCAGAGCAACGCTTGGCAGTCGCCTATGATCTGGCAATTCGCCAGGTCGACGAACTAACGGGCGGTGACACGAATGCTCATGCGTGGACCCTTCTTCCTGAAACCAACGACGTGACCGCAGTTTCGGAGCGGCGGGCTGTTGCCGGTGCGCTCGGGCGCTTCGTGGCCGGCAAGTTCCTTAGTCCGGGGCTGCCAATCTTCAGCGTCAATAACGGGCTGTATATTTCGCATATCGCCGCATATAACGAACAGGTGCGCAATCCCAGTTTTGACACTGCAGGCGGACAGGAGTAGTTAAAATAATTAAAGTGTTGACATTTATTGCGTGGAGCGCCTATATTAGATAGCAAGAAGCAGTGTACGCAGCGGGCAGTTATTATAAAATGTTTTCGTCTGACGCGTAGTATCCTTCGGTTGTAACAACCAAAAATTATCAACCATAACATCTCACGGATATAAAGACGAGCTTGTAACGGCGTAAGTAGGTATCTGGGCTTAGCCTCGTAGTGGCAAAGCTCTTTGTTCGGGTCAGCGCGTCTTGTATCGGTGGAAGGGGAACAGAAGCAAGGATGGCAAAAAGCGACAAACCGGCGGTTACCATTGGTAAGCGCGCATATTTCAGCAAGAACCATAAATCAGTCAAGCTGCCAGGGCTCGTCGAACACCAAAACCGGTCGTTCCAGTGGTTCGTTGAAGAGGGCTTGGGCGAATTGCTCGCTGAAATCAGCCCGATTGACGACTACACGGGCACGAAGTTGACGCTCAATTTCAAGAATTATCATTTTGGCGGGCCAAAGCTCAGCGAAGCGGAAGCGCACGAAAATAATGTCAGCTATGAAGCGCCGCTCATGGCGCAAGCCGAACTCGTCAACAAAGTGACGGGCGAAGTCAAAGAACAAGAAATCTACCTCGGCGATTACCCGTGGATGACCAACCGTGGCACCTTCGTTATCAACGGCGCTGAGCGCGTCGTCGTCAACCAACTGACTCGTTCAGCGGGTGTGTTCTTCACTGCAGAACAACATGCCGGCGGATTGCTGTACGGCGCCAAGGTTATCCCCGGTCGCGGCGCATGGCTGGAGTTCGAAACTGCCAGCAACGGCGCAATGTACGTGAAGATCGACCGCAAACGAAAAATCCCTGTTACAACCTTGCTGCGCGCGCTCGGCGTGCCGGAAGTCCGCATGCGCGAAGTATTCAAACATGTCGATACGGGCAAATTGAGCTATCTCGATGCTACCCTTGAGAAAGATACTGCCAAGGGGCAAAACAATGCATTAATCGAAGTCTACCGCCGTTTGCGGCCTGGTGACCTGGCAACCGTCGACAATGCCCGCCAGCTGATCGAAAATATGTTCTACAACTTCAAACGCTTCGATTTCTCGCGTGTCGGCCGCTACAAGCTGAACAAACGCCTGGACATGGACGTACCGAATACGGTGGAGAACCGCGTCATGCGCATCGAGGACCTGGAAGCCATCATCGCGGAGATCATCCGCCTGAACAATACCCAGGAGCCGGAAGATGATATCGACAGCCTTGCGAACCGCCGTGTCAAGATGGTCGGCGAACTCGTCCAACGCCAGTTCCGCATCGGCCTGCTGCGCATGGCACGCAACACGCAGGACCGTATGTCGATGAGCGACCTGGAGACTGTCCAGCCAAGCCAGCTGATCAACGCCCGCCCGGTTGTCGCTGCTGTCCGTGAATTCTTCGCGAGCTCGCAGCTCAGCCAGTTCATGGATCAAGTCAACCCTCTTTCGGAGCTTGCTCATAAGCGCCGCCTGAGCTCAATGGGTCCTGGCGGTTTGTCGCGCGAGCGTGCCGGGTTTGACGTCCGCGATGCCCACGCCACGCACTATGGGCGCATCTGCGCGGTGGAGACGCCGGAAGGCGCCAACATCGGCCTCGTCTTGAACCTCGCCAACTATGCCCGCGTGAACGACTACGGTTTTATCGAAACCCCATACCGCAAAGTAGTCAATGCTATAACTGCCAAAGAAGTCGCCGGCTATATTGCCAGCGCGAACCTTGAAGACGAAAAAGGCAAGGTTATCGTCAAAGCAGGGACCACGATCTCTGCTGCCGATGCCGCGCAGCTAGCAAAAGTCACCTCGCAAGTCACCTGGCCGGTCAAAGCCCGGGTAACTGATGAAATTGTTTACCTTGATGCATACGACGAAGAATCGGCTGTTATCGCCGGCGGTGGAAACACCGTCAACGAGGATGGCTACTTCGAGGCAGACCGCGTCGGCGCCCGCAAACACCTAATGTCTAGCCAAGTCGATGCCAACGAAGTGACGCACATGGACGCCACGCACAACCAGATTATTGGCACGAGTGCCGGTCTCATCCCGTTTGTCGAGAAAAACTACGTTTACCGCTCACTCATGGGCGCCAACCAGCAACGCCAAGCCGTACCGCTGATCCAGCCAAAAGCGCCGATTGTCGGTACCGGGCTGGAGTCCGATGCCGCGCGTAATACCGGGCAATTAGTTGTTGCCGAAGCCGACGGCGAAGTCGTTAAGGCGGCAGGCGACGAAGTCGTAGTCCAATACAAAGCCGGCAAAGCTAGCTACAAACCACAGCATTTCACTCGCTCTAATGAGGGGACGAGCATCAACCAAAAGGTCGTTGTTCATACCGGTGACAAAGTAAAAGAGGGCGATGTGCTTATCGAGGGCATGTCGATCCAGAACGGCGAACTGGCGCTTGGCAAAGATTTGATGGTCGCCTTCATGCCCTGGGCTGGCTACAACTTCGAAGACGCCGTCGTATTGTCACGCCGCATCGTCGAGGACGACACCCTGACAAGTGTTCATATTGTCGACTTCATGATCGAAGTCCGCGAGACAAAACTTGGGCCTGAAATTGTCACCCGCGACATTCCGAACGTTTCGGAAGAGACGCTCAGGCACTTAGACGACACGGGCATTGTCCGCATCGGCGCCGAAGTCCACCCTGGCGATATCCTCGTTGGCAAGATTACGCCGAAGGGCGAGCAGGAATTGAGCAGCGAAGAGTTGCTGCTGCGCGCCATCTTCGGCGAAAAAGCCAAAGAAGTCCGCGACACCTCCCAGCGCATGAGCAACGGCAAACATGGCAAGGTTGTCGGCGTGAAAGTCTTCAGCCGCGAGAACGGGCATGAATTGAAGTCAGGCGTAATCATGCAAATCCAGGTCTTCGTGGCCCAGATGCGCAAGATCAGCGTCGGCGACAAACTCGGTGGCCGCCACGGGAACAAAGGCGTCATCGCCCGTATCCTACCGGCCGAGGACATGCCATTCACCGAAGACGGCACCCCTATCGATATTGTCCTGAACCCGCTTGGCGTGCCTTCGCGCATGAACCTTGGGCAGCTGTTCGAGGCACATCTTGGCATGGCCGCCCGGGCGCTTGGCATGACCGTCGCCAGCCCGTCGTTCGACGGCGTCCCGACAGACATGATCAAAGAATTACTCAAGAAGGCTGGCCTGCCCGAAGACGGCAAGCAACAGCTCTATGACGGCCGCACCGGCGAAGCGTTCCGCGAACGAACGACGGTCGGGGTCATGTACATGAACAAGCTCAACCACATGGTTGCCGACAAGATCCACGCACGTAGCACGGGCCCATACACCATGGTTACCCAGCAACCGCTCGGCGGCAAAGCCCAAAACGGCGGCCAGCGCTTCGGCGAAATGGAAGTCTGGGCGCTTGAAGCTTACGGCGCAGCAAACATCTTGCAAGAAATGCTGACCATTAAATCGGATGACGTGTATGGCCGCAGTAAAGCCTACGAATCCATCATCAAGAAAACGGTGATCGTCGGGCCGAAAGTCCCTGAAAGCTTCAATGTCCTCGTGAAGGAACTGCAAGGTTTGGGCTTGAAAGTCGACCTCATCCATTCCAACCGCGCGACCGACGCCGAAGACGTGCTTTCGAGCAACATCCGCAAAGAAGCGGAAGAAGAGCCGACAGTCGAGGTACCGCATGACGAAATCTCGGATGTTGACGTGACGGAACCTGCCGAAACTGAAGAGTTCAGCATCGTTGACGCGGATAGCGACAGCGACCTGGGTGGCGTAACCGCGACGGTTGCAGTAGACGATTCGGACGACAACGACGATACATTCGATAAGGAAGACGGAGAGGAGGCTTAATATGCGCACTTACGACCCACAAGGCACCGATATCGCTGATTTTGACGCAGTACGTCTGTCAGTCGCCAGCCCAGAACAAATCATGGACTGGAGCTACGGCGAAGTTACCAAGCCGGAGACGATCAACTACCGCACCCAGAAGCCAGAACGCGACGGTCTATTCTGCGAGCGGATTTTCGGCCCGGTCAAGGACATTAACCCGCACGACGCGAAATACAAAGGTGTCCGGTCACGCGAAGCCGCCGTCGACAAAAACGGCGAGCTCGTCACCAGGGCTATCGTCCGCCGCGAGCGTATGGGGCATATCAGCTTGGCTGTGCCTGTCGCGCACATTTGGTTCCTACGCGGCACCCCGAGCGCGATGGGCTTGCTCTTGGGTATGACTGTCAAGAACCTGGAACGCGTGGCATACTTTGCGAGCTACGTTATCAAATCGGTCAATAGCGAAAAGCGCAACCAGCTGCTTGCCGACCGCGAGGCAGAGTTCAGCGCCGCTAAGGACGCGATCACACTGCGCTATGAAAACGAAGCGCAGAAAGAAGATGCCAACGTCAAAGCGCTGGCAGAAATGCGCACCAAGGAACTGAACGAGCTGAACGAGGAATTCGAGCGTTTCCGCACACAGGCCAACTCACTCGAAAAACTCGCGCTCATCAACGAGGGCGATTACCGCAATTTGCCCGATGAACTCCGTGAGTTAGTTACCGTCGGCATGGGCGGCTCGGCACTGAAAGACCTGCTTGACGATGTCAAACTAGGCGAGCTGATTGCCGATTTGACTGAAGAAACTGAAGTCGCCAAAGGCCAACGCAAGAAAAAGCTCATGAAGCGCCTGCGCTTGCTGGAAAGCATGGAACGCGCCGGTATCAAGCCATCGAGTATGTGCGTCAGCGTCCTGGCGGTTATTCCCCCCGACCTTCGCCCGATGGTGCAGTTGACTGGCGGTCGCTTCGCGACTTCCGATCTCAATGACCTCTACCGCCGCGTCATCAACCGCAACAACCGGCTCAAGAAGCTGATCGAGCTGAACGCGCCAGAGGTCATCCGCCGCAACGAGCAGCGCATGCTCCAAGAGGCAGTCGACGCTTTGATCGACAACAACAGCGCACGCAGTGGCCGCGCCGTTTCTGCTACCGGTGCCCGTCGCCGCCTGAAGAGCCTCAGCGACATGCTGAAAGGCAAACAAGGCCGC
>CAZGPZ010000013.1:0-21745 GCA_964527385.1 uncultured Candidatus Saccharibacteria bacterium
AATGTCCACATTGTGGCAAAGCGTTCAAAATTGACGAAGCTGGTTTCGCAGACATCTTGAAACAGGTTCGCGATAATGAATTTGAACAGGCCTTACATCAGCAGCTAGAAAATGCCGTTAAAGTTGCGAGGCTGGAAACAGAAAATTCCTTAAAGGATGCCGCTACCCAAAAGGACATCGAAATATCAAAACTACACGGCCAGCTTAAGGAAAAGGATGACGAAGCCAAGCTCCTCGAAGCCGAGACCAGAAACTCTCTGCAAGGAGACCTGTCCCAAAAAGATACCGAGCTTGCCGAGCTGAGAGCTAGGCTGAGTGCAAAAGATACCGAGAAACAATTAGCCGTTACTGAAGCTGTTAATAAAGTCGAGAAGGAACGTGATGAACTTGCCAATAAGCTGGAAGGGAAAGAACATGAACAGCTATTGTTAGAATCTTCTCTGAAGGAAAAGCACGAAGCGGAGATCAAGCTTAAAGACGAGCAGATTGCACAATATAAAGACTTTAAGTCAAAGCAGTCGGTTAAGCTGCTTGGCGAAAGCCTTGAACAGCATTGCGAAATTGCGTTTAGGCAATGGCAGTCCGCTGGTGCATTTAGAAATGTAAGCTTTGAAAAGGATAATGACGCAAGCTCAGGAACTAAGGGCGACTATGTCTACCGTGAGACCGATGAAGTCGGTAATGAAATACTGTCGATCATGTTTGAAATGAAAAATGAAGCTGAAGAATCGGCCACAAAAAAGAAGAATGAAGATCACTTGAAGAAGCTCGACAAAGATCGTCAAGAAAAGAAATGTGATTTTGCAGTTCTAGTGAGCGTACTCGAAGCTGAGAGTGAACTATATGCTGGTATCACCGATGTGTCGTCATTCGCATTCGATAAGATGTACGTTGTCCGCCCACAGTTCTTCATCCCAATGATCACGCTACTTCGTGCTCCTGCATTGAGCTCAATGAAATATAAAACCGAACTTGCACTAGTTCGCGACCAAAACATCGACATCACCAACTTTGAAAACGACCTACAGACATTTCAAGATGGCTTTATAAAAAACGTCAAAGACTCAAGCAGTAAATTTCAGGATGCTATGGACGGGATCGACGCAACGATTAAAAAGCTAGAAGGTATCAAAGAAGCTCTCCGCTTATCCAATAAGCATTTACTCACCGCAGGCAATAAAGTAGAGAATGTCTCGGTTAAACGTCTAGTCAAAGACAATCCAACAATGGCTGCAAAATTCGCAGAGCTCAAAGAAGACACGGAAAATTAAAGCTTCAGCATTTTGGACATCTCGAAAAGTTCAGAAAACATTAAGGAATAGGCGATTCCAACAGGGGTAGTAAATCACTGGGTATGTAAATATCTAGCGTTTCGTCGTTGCTGAGTAGCTCTACTAGCGGGAGCCATAAGCCTTTTGGCTTCTGTTATGCAGAGATCTTTTTGTGCTGTAGCGTTAAAGCAACTGGGATTGCGAACGGAATAATCAGCGCTAATGATAATATCGCTGTATGTATAGTTAGGTCAGGGTACTCTTTCCTGACTTTTTCGCGGTATGACTGCGACCGATTCATAAGCAGGTTCCTACTCGGAGCGCTGTTCAGCAGTTGCCGGGTGATAATGCAGAGCATGACAATTGTGTTTATTGCGATGCCGCTAGCGACGATGCTAAACAAATATGCGTGCTGCCTGCTTGATGCAGCGGCTACAAACGCAGTGATGAATGTCATAAGTACAAATTCACCAAACACAAATTTAAGTCCATTCAAATAGTTATGCTCATAAATCACGTCAAGGAGTGTTGGCCGTTTTGCCCTCATGCTCATATGCTAGCAGAAAAAAGACAGACGTATAAGCTTCAGCATTTTGAACATTTGCAGTAGCCCTTAAGATACTAGAATTAGACGGCTCTAAGAGGGGCAGCAAATCGTACGGTATGTAAACATCCAGCTCTTCGTCGTTGCTGAGTAGCGCTACTAGCGGGAGCCAACATGCTTATGCTTATTCTCCTCTGTCAATGAGGAGGATTTTGCTATACTAGGAACATGAAAATAACACTTATAACAGGCTCAACCAAAGGTATCGGTCTTGCAACGGCGCAACGTCTTTACGATGATGGCGGCACGGTAATTTTGAATTCGCCAAATCGTGACGAAGAATCTGTGCTTGAAAAGTTTGAAGATAAGACACGTGTATATTTTTACGCAGCTGATATTTCCGATAAATCGTCCCTTGAAGGCATGAAGATCTTTATTCAAGAAAAGTTCGGTCGGCTCGACTCGCTCGTTGCTAACGCTGGAATCATGCCCTTACCATGTGGAATCGACACAATCACTGATGAAAACATTGACCGAACAATTGACGTGAATCTAAAGGGTACTTTTAATACATTAAAAATTTTTGGCACTTTCATCCAGGAAACGTCAAAGCATGGTTCAATTGTTGCGCTGACTTCGGTAGATGGCATCATTGGCGAACCTTATGGCGTTATCTACTCAACGACCAAGGCTGGCATTATCTCGCTTGTGAAATCGTTCGCACGCAAATACAAAGAGCCGCTCGTTCGTGTAAATGGGATAGCGCCCGGCTTAATAGACACTCCGCTTTCCGCAAGCACTGGAGAAGACCCAAGCTGGACAACCGACGTATCTATTATCCAGCGTATGGGCAAGCCAGAGGAAATCGCCGCAGCAATTGCATTCCTGCTTTCTGACGACGCCTCATTCGTTACCGGTCAAATCTTAGCCGTCGATGGCGGCTTTACGCTGAAGTAATTTGCGACTTCGAACCGGCCACTATTGCCCACATTTCCAACAAAACACCTTTAAATCGGCTCCAATCCATCCCACTTAGGGGAGCCAAATTGCTTATGTTTAAAAGGACTTCTTCGGAAGTCTTTTTACGCTCTGATATGATTACCATATGACAAAGGTTAATGATTACGAACACTATGCTGCACTTCGGCAACTTGCGCTAAAAAAGGGTACGAAAAATTCGCACCGGTTTGTCGAGAAACCCGCAATGGAAAGCATACTAGTCGATTTGACTGGCATGCGAATTCTCTTATTAGGGTGCGGCACGGGCGAAGAGACGCTGCTACTTGAAAAATACGGCGCAAAGGATATGGTCGGTGTTGATATATCTAAAGAATCCGTCAGGTTAGCAAATGAAACATATCCGGCTCACAAATTTTTCGTTGGAGATATGCATGAGCTTAACTTCCCTGATATGTACTTCGATTTTGTTTATAGCAGCTTAACCATTCACTATTCTGACAACCCACTGGTCGTTTATGAAGAGATCTCTCGAGTACTAAAGCCAGGCGGTAAGCTCCAATTTTCAGTTGGTCATCCTGCGCGCTGGGCGTCGGATAGAATTAATATTGATGGCGCTCCTACAAAGGTGCTCGGCTACTCAGAAGCCGAAGATCATCCGCAGCTTTATGGAAGCTACAGCCAGTTTGCAGTATACGAGGAAATATTTCCCAGCGGAGAAGTCCTAAGCTTTTGGGTAGGTCCACCGAGTATGCACTTTGCTCTTCTAAAACAGGCCGGATTTACAGTAGAGGAATTTCTTGAGACAAAGGCTGTTCCTGAAAGTAAGAGTGTAGACCCGTATTATTTTGAGCGCTTCAGCAACTTCCCGCAATTTACTGTGTTTGCTGCAAAGAAGGGCTAACCTTCAGCACTTTGAAGCAGCTTATGTAACGCCTCGTCATCTGTTAGGTCGGTTTCTGGCGCCCGAAGCATCTCCACTAGGGGGAGCCATACAAAGACGGTCCTCATTTGAGGGCCGTTTTTGTATTTTTCGAGATTGGCTTTGGACTAGCGACCAGCCATGCGAAGCGGGGCGTAGGTCGCTGGTTCGGTGGAGCGAGGACGCGCGCGGAAGCTCGCTTCGAGCACGCCGGAGCGGAGAAGTGCGAGCCGAAGGCGAGTGTGCGCTACCCAGTCCCCGGAGCCATAAGCATTTTTACCTCTGTTATTTAGGGGTCTTTTTGTTTTCCTTGGCCATGTTCTATACTTCAGCTATGAAGCAATACGTTATCGGACATCGTGGTGCTGCAGGACGGGCACCCGAAAACACGTTGAAGGCATTTCGTATTGGCTGTGAGTCTGAAGCCGAGGTAGTTGAATGCGATATTCATTTAACCAAAGACAAGAAGTTGGTGGTTATTCATGATGGCACACTAGACAGGACGACTAATGGCTCGGGATGGGTCAAAGACTACACGCTTGAAGAACTTAGAAAGCTGGATGCTGGTGAAGGCGAAAAGATTCCGACAATTGAAGAAGTAGTTGATCTCGTATTCAGGTATAACAAAAAACTAATCATCGAAATTAAGGCAGAGGATTGGCCAGCTGCATTGGAGCAAGCAGATGCTTTCACTGCTTTTCTCGACAGCAATAAGGATGCGGTCACAAGAATTTGTCTACACTCATTCTGGCTAGATATTTTGGCCAAGGTTAAGGCAAGTTTCCCCGAACTACGCACCTTTGCAGTCGTTTGGGTTGGGCTAACTCCAGACAAACTGCTGCAGCTTATTCTCGACGCCAAGGCTGACGGCGTATCAATTGAGCAAGATTACGTCTCATCAGAATTTGTTGACCTTTGTCGACAACACAACATAGAGATTAATGCATTTTTGCTCAATGACGTTAGCTCATTCGAGAAAATGCGAGATCGCGGTGTCGATGGTTTAATCACTAACTGCCCTGATAAATTTCACCTCTAATCTTCAGCGCTTTGAAGAAGCTTATGTAACTCTCGTGATCTGTTAAATCAAAACCTTCTGTTCGGAGGGTCTCTGTCAAGGGGAGCCAAAAGCATTTTGACCTCTGTTATTCGAAGGTCTTTTTGTTTTCTATGATCATTTGAAGCTTCTTAACGGCTTCGTCAATTTCTAAACGCGTTGTGTCTAATACTTCTATGTGGCCAGCCTTCATCGCTTCGTTCCGCAGGTAAGCAGCCCAGTTCGCCATGTCACCAGTGGCTAGCTCCGCCTGCCCACGACTTACGAGTCGTTTGTTGCGCTCTTCATCGCTACAGTCAAGTAGCACTATATCATACAGATCTACGTGATTTGATTTGCAAGCTTCCAATACAAAAGCAAGCCGCATCTGACCATCAAAAACGACAGAAGACGTTGCTAAATATTTGGCTTTGATTTCTTTAACCCATTTTATGGTTGTCTGTCGTTGCCATTCTTCAGCTGAACCGAATTCTTTTAGCATGCTTTCTGGAGAGGGAATACCAACTGAGTCAAAGTAGCAAAATTGCAAATTACTTAACGTAGCCCGTTGGAGTTCTTTAACGATTGTTGTTTTGCCAGAACCCGAGGCACCAGTAATGAAGATGATCTTATTCATGCACTAATAATACGTCTTAACGGGTGACGGGCTTAAATGCGGCAATTAACCTTCAGCACTTTGAATAAGCTTATGCAGCCTTTCTTCATCTGTTAAATCGAATTCTCCCACTCGAAGCATCTCCACTAGCGGGAGCCAAGGTTAGAACCAAAATTACAGAGACGAAAGTCTCTGTTTTGATTTTGGGTGGCTATAACATATGATGGTAGAACCTACTTTGCTTTGTGTATATAAATCTATGGGCCCAGTAACATTGCGGTCGATCGCAAGCTCTGCAATACTTAAGACTAATCATGAGTGATCTTGGAACATAAAGCTATGGCATTTATTTGGGAAGAACTCACCAGCAATGCGTCTAGTACGCTCTCAGAAAAATATTCGTTTCGCGAGCCAAAGACCAATAAGCTGGTCAAACCAAAGTCAAGAGTTGTCGACAATGAGCGCAATGCTTTCATGGTCTGCTTGCAATCAGAACCACCCGTACAAACTGATCACAACCCAGACATATATTTCACCAGGTATACATACGAGCTGATCTGGAAAGAGCAGCGGACACAAATCCTCTATGTAGAACATGTGAATAGGCGACACCTCACATTTAACCCTGCAATTAGCGAAATGGCAGCCCCTAAAATATTGGAACCCGACGCAGACGAGTTATTGCAAATTATCAAAGACGCGTTCGCCGCATTGGTACATACGTATGAGGGCAAGCCCTTGGAGCCGAAACGGTTTTACATGGCCTCAGAACGGCCTTACTTTGATACCGGTCACATCATTGACGCCAATATCGAAACAAGCTTTGCTTTTATTGAGATACCGATAGAAAAAGCAAAGGCGCTTGATACGCAACACGCAATCTCAAGCACGGCAGCAGCCTCACTCGGTGTGAAGCCCGAAACAATCATTAGCAGGTTAACCCACGCTTTAGCAGACGAGAAAAATAATGCTTATCTGTATTGTCTTGGCGTAACAGGAATTTGGAATGGGGTCGATATTGCTGAGCACTTCCTTCTACTATGGAACGACGAGCCAATCTACCTTCGCCGAAAATATTACATTTTTATGACCGATCAGCTTCAGATGGTTGGGAATATAGTCAAAATAGTCGCCCATAAAAGGTTAGGGCCCCCAAATAAGGAAAGATTCATACATGCGACAAAAATAATCGGAGACGCCATAGCTGCATATGGGTTAGGCGAAACAACATATACGAGAGGGCCCTTAGCTAACCACAACTACGCTAAATGGCAATTTATCGACGACGGTGATGATGTCATCAGCATAGGATTCCATGATGATATAGACGACGTTAAGCCTGAAGCCAAGACTTCCGTGTCAACAGTTGCTCAACGGGCACAAGCCAGATTCACAGCAGAACTGCACACACGCAGATGGAGAAGGTCGGCTATTTTCTCGCTGGTGATAATCGTTACTTTGCTAATTATGAAACTAAGCAGATTGGTTTAAGCAATGAATTTTGTTCACAAAAGATTGACCAAAGAAGAGGAGCAGAAGCTTATCGACCAGTACGACATCAATCGTACTGCGATCATGGATTACTGCGACGTACTTATCGACGAAAAGACAGGCACAATCTTCATCGGTGAGAACAGCGACCACCATACAGACCCATACAGACATGGCGCGTTACTATGGAAAGACACCAGGACAGCCGTCAAGTATCGACTGATGCACAAGATTGGGCATGAGTCTTCACTTGTATCGTCTTGGTTCATAGAAAGCATTCGTGCACCTAAGAGCCTTGAGCCAGTAAGAGAAGAGCTTTTTAATAGTGTCATCGATGCCGTCCAGGCAGCGATACTACAACCGACACGCACCAAACAAGTAGCACGTGTGCTTTCGGTCTTTGAATACATTGCACAACCGATCTTTACTGAAACACAAGGTAACCATAGGGTTTAAACCGTACGGCTTACTGTTTTTTAGAGAGTAGTGTTTAAAAGGCTGCTGCCAAGTCTTGTTTAACTACGGTTATAACTTCTATCGTGGTGAGCCAGCATAAGCATTATGGCCTCTGTTAAATGAGGTCATTTTTGTTAGTCATCCATCCCTTAGATGTATAATCCAAAACTAGCAGTAACATATAGGACATCAATGTCAGTCAATACTACGCCCGATATTCACGAGGTCATTATGGCCGCCAACATATTTGTCAAACGAGACGGCAAGCTACTTGTAATTCGCCGCTCAATTCACAAAACATATATGCCTGGCTTTGTTCAACCAGTTGGGGGCAAAGTCGATATTAACGAAGGGCCACTTCAGGCTGCAGAACGCGAACTATTTGAGGAAGCGGGGCTAAAGGTCGCAAATGTCCGTTTGGAAGCCGTACTCACAGACATACACAAAGATGGGGTCAACAACTGGCAAGTTTTTCATTTTTCTGGAAACTACCAAGAAGGGGAGGTGCCTAACAACATTGACGAAGGCGAACTGATTTGGCTCACCCCAGAAGAAATCAAAAAGGAGAAAGTCCTCGACTCTATAGTAAGAGTTGTCGACAATATAACCCAGCCGTCTCATGGAATCCTATTTGCCGAGTACAACTGGGATGAGGAAAACCATGCTACGTTACTTAATCTTTCGAAAACAAACTCATAGTTTATTGTAGGCTCAGCCTCTGCTTAGCGGACATTTGGAACTGGCCACTATAGACCACATTTCTATCAAAACACCTTTAAATCGGATCCAATCTATCCCAGTTATAGGAGCCAAGAAAATGCCAGGAGCTTTTGTTCCTGGCATTTTCTTTGCCTCGAGGTTTGGCTCAAACTAGCGACCAGCCATGCGAAGCAGGGCGTAGGTCGCTAGATCGGTGGAGCAACGTCACGCGCAAGAACTAGTTCTGAGCATGACTTTGCGGAAAAGCACGAAGTGCGCTATCCAGTCCCCGGAGCCTAATCACATTTTTTTATCTGTTAGAGGACGGACCTCTAGGACCAAGGCTTCAAATATAGCGGCTGGACCGCTCCATTTGCTGAGATTGGGTTCAGAGAAGGTGATGAGTTCATGAAGCGATGGATGGAATCGACCGATATTTTGTTAGGTCAAAAAACTTTTGAAATTTTTGCAGGATATTGGCCCAAACATGCTGCAGCGTGGCCAGGCATAAACGATGTTACTAAATATGTAGCTAGTACCACAATATCGCAATCAGACGTAGATGCTTTGGGATGGAATAACTCTGTATTACTAAACAATGTTGAGGACATAAAAAAACTGAAAGAAACAGACGGAGGTGTTATAAAAGTTCACGGAAGTGGCAACCTGGCCCAAACCCTATTCAAACATGATTTGGTTGATGAAATGTTTCTTATGACGTTTCCGATCACTCTCGGCACGGGAAAGCGATTATTTGGTGAAGGGGTAATCCCCGCGGCCTTCAAATTGACAGATAGTTTAATTACTTCAAACGGTGTGATATTTGCCTACTATAGACGCAATGGTGATGTTAAGACGGGTGAAATAGACTAATAAAATCACATACTAGGCATTGGTCTCATATCCTGCTTAATGGTAGTTATAACTTCCTCTATTGTGGTGAGCCAAGCATTTGACCTCTGTTATTCAGAGGTCTTTTTGTAGCGAACTAGCAGATTATTTAACTTCTTCTGAATGTTTATTTTGCGTTATGGCTGAGTAGTGAATCCTGATTGGTTTCCACATTTTACTGATAGGGTCGTTCAAGAAAACCCATGTTTCTCTATAGATCTCTTCAACGGTTTTATCTGGAAGTGTAAATGCAACATAGTTCTTGAATCCGGCAATGCTATAAGGAGCACCCGCCATGACTTCGAATTCAGAGATTTCACGCCTGCGTGGATACCAATGCTGGGTCGTATCGATTATCCTGTTCATCTCGGTAAGGTCTGTAACTACCCCATTATGATGAATTATTTTGATGTCCGGATGGCTGACTTCACTGATTAGGCCTGTATTCTTTTCGTCGAACCCTTTGAAGAACGCTTCGACAACTTGATTGAGTTGATCTTTTAATTCCATACGCTGATTATATCAATTTACGCCGGAAAATATTGCCGACTAAACTTCAGCGGTTTCAAAAAGCTTAAGTAATGCACCTGCCTCTGTTAGGTCAAAATCCTCTGTTCGAAGCGTCTCTATCAATGGGAGCCAAGCTTCTTATGCTTAAAATGCCTCTGTTTGTCAGGGGTTTTTGTTATAGTGTGGGTATGGAAAAAATATTATCTGACACCGAAAACGTGCACATCGTGGACAGCTTAGGGCAACCGGTTGGAGAACTTTGGCAAAGGCTACAGGGACAATATCTCGCTGAAGCTGGCACGTTCAATGTGGCATCGCCATTGTCTAGCACGCCACTGCCGGTATATGGTTGGCTCGCAGAGCATCGTGAAGAGCTAGATTGGGATGGTGTCAATTTTCTATTAATGGATGAGCAGGTGGAGGGCGCTGAACCCCCATTCAGATATATTGATATGAAAGATCCGGCAAGCTATGAAAGGTTTGCGCATGCTCATTTACTAGACGCACTTCAGCGTGACATTCCCGTACTCAAGCCAGACTTGGATAATTTAGAAACCTTCAAGCCACAAATACATTTACTCGTTCTTGCCGTCGGTGTACGTGGTAATTATGCAAATGTCATGCCGGAAACGCCGCTCAACACGAGTTGGCATGTAACAGAATTGATTGATGAGTTCAGGCAGGTACATACACAGCGGGGCGCATATGCCGGCGCAACCTTCCGTACTCATGGCATGTCTCTCGGGCCGCAGCAGGTTCTCGCGGCAGAACATGTCGTTGTTATTGCTAGCGGCACCGCCAAGCGTGAGCTGGTGCGACAGCTATTTTCATACGATGATTTTGACCTCTGTTATTTTAACAGGGATTATTTTGTTTCTTAAGACCATTAAGAAGTTAAATGGTTCGAATCCAGTATGGACGTTTGGTATGCTGTAGTTATGCAAACTAAATCAGGTAAACCTCTATCAAAGATCGGCATCGGAAGCTACGGCATAGGTGGGCTTGGCCACCGAGACATGAATATAGCCAACAAGGGTGAAGACCAAGTGTATATCGACGCGCTCGTGTATACACTTGAAAAAGGCATCAACTTTACAGAAATCGCTTTAGGCTACGGGCAAGGAGCGACTCTACGATTGTTCAAGCAAGCGCTAGATAAAAGCAACGTTGCTCGCGAAGACGTGTTTGTAACCCATTCACTTTATCCGCGCGATCTTGCGGATATGTCAGTTATCAAAGCGGACGTGGAAGAGTTCTATACGATCATGCAAACTGACTACGCCGACTCTACGCTTGTTACCCAAGGCCTGATTATGAAGTTTGGTGAAGAGGAAACATATCAACTACTGCATGAGCTTTTGGGATCTGGTAGGACTCGCTACGTGAGCCTCTCAAACGCAAGCCCAACATGGGTCAGGAAATTCAAGACCGAGTTTAGCGATAAGTTCTTTGCCCATGAAGGCCACCTCAGCTTTGAGATCAGGGAAGTGCTAGAAGAAGGCGTGTTCGATACCTGCACAGAGCTAGGGGTCAAAAATATCATATGGCGTCCACTAAGACAGAACCGCACGTTCCAGCACAATTGGCCATTGCTGGTTGAACTATCTGAAAAGTATCAGAAGACTCAGAGCCAAGTTGTCTTAAACTGGATTTGCTCACTCGGTTATAGTCCCATGGTTATGTCTAGCAAGCCTGAACACATCGACGAGAATATTGCTGCGGCTGAGTTCAAGATGTCAGAAGAAGACTATCGCCGCATGAACGAGTTTAGGCCACCAAACTACGATCCGCCAAAGGTTGATTGGGAAGGCATCGGCGGCGGCGATGATGTCGTGCTCCTGGCAAATAACTTCGAGCAAAATATCAACTAATCAGCCACGCGATAAATCCAATTTCGAACCGGCCACTATTGACCACATTTCCACCAAAACACCTTTGAATTGGTTCCAATCTATTCCACTTAGGAGAGCCATAAACATTTCTGGCCTCTGTTATTCAGAGGTTTTTGTTTTGTTATCCCTGTAGCGATATAATCGATCTGCAGGAGAAAAATAAGGCTATGAAACTCAACTTCGATTGGAAGAATGACGGCAGCTACCATCAATATTGCATGCATTGCCACGCTGAAACGGTTGAGCGTCTCATCGAAAATGGCAAGACATATTATTTTTGCAAAACATGTAACCAGCGCCATGAACGCTCAATAATTATCGACCCAGCGGTTAAATGGTGGATTGCAGATGATGGTGAGTATTGGCACGAGAGTGCGGGTATCTTTGTTAAGAATCCAGCAGGAAAGTTCCTTTTCTTTGAACGCCTCATGTTCCCATTTGCCATGACAGTACCCGCGGGCCACGTAGATGCAGGCGAAGAACCATTCGAGTCAGCAAAACGTGAGGCAAAAGAAGAAGTTGGGCTGGATCACATCTCTCCTGTCCTATTCGCTGATGAAGACATCGTCGGGGACTCGTGCCGACGGGGTTGCGACGCACATCATTGGAGCGCATTTCTTGTTAAGCTGGAACATGACCAAGACCTGGAAGTAACTGAGAAAGACGAAGGAGAAAAACCGGTTTGGCTTAGCCTGGATGAAGCGTTGGAAAAAGATCTGGCTTTTCCAGTGCGTTATCTCATTACCCGCTATAAAGACAAGCTGAAAAAGTACTAGAACTAAACTTCAGCGCTTTGAAGAAGCCTAAGTAATGTTTCTTCGTCAGTTAATTCAAAATCCAGAGTTCTAAGTACGTCTATCAGAGGGAGCCATATAAAAACAGTCGGGCGAAAGTCTGGCTGTTTTTATATCTCTAAGAGTTTGGATTTGGACTAGCGACTAGCCATGCGAAGCAGGGCGTAGGTCGCCGGTTCGGTGGAGCGAGGACGCGCGCAGGAGCTAGCTCCGAGCACGCCGCAGCGGAAGAGGCCAACAGCCGATATCCGACCCTCGAAGCCAAATCACATTTTTCTCATCTGTTAGAGGTCGGACCCGTATAACCCTCATCGTCTGGGGCCTAAGCAATTCCGTTAAGCTGATCCATGATTCGTTCAAATGCGGCGACAATTTCATACGGCGGATCATTCGGCAATGAGTTACCGTAATTCAGAGCCGCTGGTCCGTCGCGGACTACAATAATGTCTTGTACTGGCGAAGTGTTGTATGGCCTTTCTTCCTCAGTTGAGATGAGGAATGATTCATCACGGGCAAGCCTACCGAATGCACAAGTGTCCTGACTGAGCGTGGCGGTAACTACTCTGCCTTCGGCAATGCTAGTCGCGATGTCAACCACTTGGTGTGTTCGGGTGTCAATCTTGTATATATTGCCGCGCTCAGTCTCGAAATAAATGCGGCCTACCTGAGGATCCGCCAAAACGATCCGGCCATCTCTAAGTACGCGGAACACGGCCGATAGATCATAGCTATGGCGTCTTTCCTGAGGGTATCCATTCACGTAGTATGGACCATCATCATCGCGTTCGTGTTTTTGGGGCCTGTTGGGATCGTAACTCATGGTATTATATTAACATGTTATATTCACAAAGTCAATAGTGAGTATTGGCGGCGGTGCTGTCATGATGCTAGCGAACAAATTTGAGCTAGAGTATCAGGTAGACGCGGAACAACTTGCTAAAACGCATGTGACTTGCTTGTAGAACGACGTTCCCTGATCTACGTAGCTCCCCGCAAAGGTTTGAAGAAGTTTATGTGGCACATCTTCGCCGGTAAAATCAAATTCTAGGGTTGCGGGTATTTCCACTAGTGGAGGCCAAATAGCATTTTCTCTATCTGTTAGAGTACGACTTCTGGGGTATCGTTCTTGCGTCTATCCTCTATGGGTAGTTAACCACTGGCCAATGAATGATGCTATATCGTTTGACAGCTTGCGCCCCTCCTGGCGTGCATCTTTCTCGCGGAAGCGGCGCGCCACCTCAATCTGCATACTAAGGAGATTAGAAAGCTCCAGGGCGAAGAAACGCATTACCAAGGCCTGAGGATTATCCGCCATCAGCTTCTCGCCCGGAACGTAGGCAGCGCCGGGAACATATACATCGTAGCCAAGCGGTTGCATGTAGGATGCGAATTCTTTCTCCAAACCGAAACCATGAGTCGTTGCTCCATGGTTGGTCCCCAAGACCATCGACGCGTTGGGCATCGGAGCGAATTGGCTGCCAAAGCCGTGCAAATCAATATGCAGTATGGGTTGGTCCGGACCATGGAGAGCAGCCAGCCGGCATGCTTCACGCAATGCTTCGCCTTCAAAGTGGGCATGAATTTGCGGGGTAATGCGCGAACGGTGGACACGTTCGTGCACAAAGGACGGGTAGAGACCCACTGCAGCCATTGCGTCCAGCAAATCGACTGCAATATTGTACGTTGCGAAGTCACGGCCCTTCGCCCGTGAATTCTTAGGCAAATCATGGCCGCCCACATGCTTCATTGTGCCGTCGTGTGGAGTAGTGAGTATGACTGGTGTATTGCCACGCCGCACTTCTACTGTTTGGTGCAGCTCCTCGGGTGTGAGTTCGGCATAGCCGCTACTTTCACTCTGCTCCAGGATACGCAATACGTGGGCATGCAGAAAACGGAGCACCCTTGGGTCAACCTTATCAGGCTGCGGCCCGCCCAGAAGCTCGGCGTAGTCTTCCCTTAGTCCTTGGTCTACCAATGCACCCCGAATTGCCCTATCTAAAAGCGACGCCTTGTCGGAGACAGGCCATGCTGCAGTGGTACTAACCCCAGGTTCCGTGAGTTGCAGTGCAGCGGCAACACCCATGGTCGCCAGTGCTTGCACGCGTGTAAGCTGCCGGGTGTTTTCGTCTAAATGATCAGCTCGGTTCGCAACTTCAATAATATGCCTCGCAGTTGCGAGAACTTCTTCGCCACCCGTCTGTCCCGGTATCTCTAAGTTGTTGAACGCAGTTCCTACTGAAATTGAATTTTAGATATTATAGCATTTTGAACTAGGTACGTAAATTTGCGCGGACTATATCATGTATCTTCAATGCCCAAAGAATAGCGTGAGTAGCTGCACGCACCTTGAAGCGGGGCATTGGCATACTATACGAACCTAGCATTCCGCCTTGCCCGGTAGCACTACTGGCGGAGGCTTCAATTATCGTGGCACTTGTTGTTTTTAATCGGGTTTGCCTTTTTCCGTTGACTTGCCACGAAGTTATCTGGTTCGATTCCAGTATAGACGTTTGCCACTATATGTTCTGTTAGGCGGAAATTTTTTGTTTCGAATAATACAACCCTGCGCCATACGAAAACAGGGCAATCATGAAGGCAATTGCCATAGCAAACGAGTGCTTGTCTAGGCCGGTGTTAATAAACTCGATGCCGTTCAGCAATGCCAATATGATACCTAGCAGCCCGAAGCTTGCAGCAATAATCCATGTTTTATTACGTCCAGCTATGGCAAAGCCTAACGTCGCAACCCCGCCAATCACCAATAGCGTTGCAATACCTACATGTGTGGCAAGCGCTGGTCCGCCACCACCAGTAAGCGCCCAACTAAAACCATCCCAGGTACGGCTGACGTACGTTCCATCAGCAGTGCCAGGGTGCTTCGCTGGCAATGCAATAAAGAAGTCGAGTACCATGCCAACTACATACTGCACGATGAGGAAGCCGACCATGAGCTTGCCACGCATCTGCAACATTTTGATCGAGGCGAACTTTTGGGGAACCGTTTGTGCCATAATGCTACTCCTTATTATTACCTAACAGTATATCGCCGTCTGGAAAACTAAGTAGCTTTTTGCGATTTGGAACCGGCAATAATTGACCGCATTTCCAGCCGAACACCTTTAAGATAGTCTCAATGCATGCCATCTAGGGGCGCCGTGAGCTTTTCGACCTATGTTATTCAGGGATCTCTTATTGCGATTGAATTTGAATGCAGAAAACGGACTTATCTAAGCCCAGAAACCGTGCTCGCCAATAAACGGCACAACCATAGTCAACGTTAGCGGTGTCATGTCGTCACGAGGAGAGCTCAATGCGTCTTTGCTGAACCATTCGATCTCGGCTATTTCGGCTTGTGGTTTGGGGTCGCCAACCAAGGAACCAACATATATATGCTCTTCAATTATGCGACCGTCAGGTGTATTGCCCGAGACGCTTCCGATATATTTTGCGTCGTTCGACGCTACTCCAAGTTCTTCTTCCAGTTCGCGCTTAAGCGCCTCGTCGCGGGTTTCGCCTGGGTCAATTTTGCCGCCCGGCAACACAAAATACGGCTTATTGCCGGCGCGTACGAACATGACTTCCTTGACTCCGTTTTGTTCCCTGAAAACAAGCAGGGCAGACTTAGTAATTTTAACTTGGATGTCCATTTTGATACCTCGCTGGTTATACCACTTCGCTACGTTCAAGCACGCTGGTCTTGAAAAAGTGATCAACCGCACGCTTCACAGCAGCTACATCGCCATTGCTGTAACGAACAATATTGTTCTCGTAATACAGCGATCCCTCGATCATGGCTGACAGGGAACGCTCGGCATTTTGTTGAAATAAACACAGTGCCGGGATCTTTAGCGCCTCTGCGTAACCGAGTTCATAGCCGACACCGAGGCTCGGAGTTGTTACCTCAGCCACGATTGCGTCAGCTTCACGTATCCACCGTAAATCTTGCTGGAAAATTTGGCGCTCAGTAAGGCGACGCTCCTGCTTGTGCACGTTGGGATTCGCGACGTGTTCAGAGAGTACTTTGCCGTGCCCACGAAGAATAGAAAGCAGTTCGGCGTACCATTCGGCATCCTGTCGGCCGCCACGTATAGAACCAGCAAAGTAGATTTTGATCATAGGTTAATCTTAATACCTGGGCACAGTACCAACAACCTTTTCTTAACCGCCCGCCAACTTTTCAGTACTTTTAATTCTTGTCGCCTGGATCTTTTTGTAGTTTCTTGGCGCCAACGAATTTCTCTTGTAGGATGGTTCAGAACAAGTCCGGTCCTTGCTATACTACAGTCATGATCAAGCCACAAAAGTTGAAGCCGGGCGACAAGGTTGCGATCGTCAGCTTGTCTAAAGGTATATTGGGCGAGCCTTTTGCTGCCCACGAGGAAGTACTTGGCGAAAAGAGACTTGCCGAGTTTGGATTGATTCCAGAGTACATGCCAAATGCGCGCAAAGGGCTCGATTACTTGAAGGATCACCCGGAGGCTAGAGCGGCAGACTTGAAACAAGCATTCGCTGATCAGTCTATCCGAGGAGTTATCTGTGTTATCGGAGGGGCTGATACGATCAGGACTATTCCGTTCTTGCTCGACGATCCTGAATTTATCGCAAGCGTGAAAAGTAACCCCAAAGTGTTTTTGGGATTTTCTGATACCACCAACAATCACTTGATGTTTTACAAACTTGGACTGCAGACCTATTACGGCCAAGCGTTCCTGACAGATTTTGCCGAGCTCGCCGGCGAAATGCTCCCGTACACTCGGGAATGGTCGAGGGAATTGCTACAACCCCACGCCACAAAAGAAATCGAATCAAGCCCTATATGGTACGATGAACGGCGTGATTTCAGTGCATCGCAAATAGGCATTCCGTGCGTGAGCCACCCAGAGGCACGGGGTTTTGAAGTATTGCGCGGCCACGGTGAATGCGAGGGTAGGCTGCTCGGCGGGTGCATCGAAAGTTTGTACGAAATGCTGGTTGGAGGCCGCTTCCCGGGGCAGGTCGAGATTACGCAAAAGTACGGCTTGTTCCCGTCGGCCGCTGAGTGGCAGGACAAAATCCTGTTTGTCGAAACGAGCGAGGAACGACCAGAACCTAGTAAATTCAAGCAAATTGTGGCTATCCTAGAAAATGCTGGCGTGTTCGCTAACGTAAGCGCCATATTGGTTGGCAAGCCGCAAGATGAGCAATTCTATGAAGAATACAAGCAAATCTTGCTGGAAGCTACCGCCAGTTATGACCTCCCGATCGTCTATAACTTGAACTTTGGCCACGCCGCCCCGCGTTGTATCCTGCCGTACGGCGGGAATGTCAAAATAGATTTTGGCCAAGCCAGGGTTTTCCTGGAAGAACCTTTGGTCGCTTAACGATATCTTTAGCCGGGTGGACCGGCAATCAACATTCTAGCTCCTGGCAGCCATTGGGTGTTTATTTTTGTAGTACTATTAAAGAAATGGCACAGGCAATGCAGCCGGTCGTAGATATCCAGTCGTTCTCGATGCAATTCGGCGAGAAGCGTGTCATCAACGACTTATCCTTTAGCGTCAACCAAGGCGAGGTATTCGGCTTTCTCGGGGCTAACGGAGCAGGGAAAACGACTACGATCCGGGCATTACTGGCACTTATGGAGCCTACCGGCGGCACGCTGCTGATCGAGGGCAAGCCGTACGACCCCACTCGCTCGGCTCTTGTTGGCTATTTGCCAGAAGAGCGTGGCCTGTACCGCAACGAACCCATCCTGGAAACGATGACTTACTTCGGTATTCTGCACGGCCTGCACAAATCTGAGGCCAAAAAGCGGGCAGAGGACTACCTCGACCGAGTGGGGCTGGCGGACAAAGCCTACGAACGCCTCGTGCGGTTGTCGGGCGGCCAACAGCAAAAAGTCCAACTAGGAGTCACCATCTTGCACGACCCGACGCTCATGATCCTCGACGAGCCGACCGAAGCGCTTGACCCGGTGAACCGTTCGCTCCTGATGAACATCATCGCCGAACGCCGCGCCAAAGGAGCGACTGTCATGCTCGTGACCCACCGCATGGAAGAAGTGGAACAGCTATGCGACCGTATATTGTTCCTCAAGGACGGCGGCAGTGCGCTTTATGGTGCAGTCGATGACGTCAAACGCCAATTCGGCGGCCAAGTCATTGTCATCGAGTACAGCGGGAAACTGTCGGATAACCCATCAGCCTATGAAATTAGGGACCGGCAGCCACATTATGCAGAGCTGGTTTGGGGAAAGACCGGCTCGCCAAATGACGTTTTCCACGCGCTCGCCAAGCAGCGTGATCTACGAATTAGCCGGTTTGAAGTCCGCCAGCCATCACTCAACGATATTTTCCTGGAATTATACAAGCAGCCGGCAGGAGCCAACCATGGCTAAGATAAGCGACGTTATCAGCTTCGAACTTCTGCGCACGGTCCGCAAACGAACGTTCTGGTTCGCCACGCTGGCTCCGCTGGTTATCATTATTGTCGTCTATGGCATCAGCTACATTTCGAACCGCAACGCAGCACAGTCGGCGCAGCAGGCGGCGCAAACCATCACACAGAAATCAAAAGTTGGCTTACGTGATGATTCGGGAATTATCACCGCCAGGCAACTGGCAACACTTCACGTCACACAGGAACCAAGCAAGGATAGCGGCATAGCCGCCGTTAAATCCGGGGCGTTGGATGCATTCATCTATTATCCAAAAGACGTCACGCAAAACGGCGCGTCAGTCTATTCCCAATACAAGGGCATCAGCTTCTCGCAGCCGTACGACACAGCCGCATCGCAATTGCTTAAAAGCGCGGCGCTGGCTACGGTCAAAAGTACTATTCATAACGGGCAAGTTGCCAGCATCCTGCAAAAAGATCCATCTATTTCGAACGTGACATACAAAAACGGGCAAGAGACCGCAGGGATAGCCGACATCATTTGGCCTGGCGTGATCGCGCTGACATTCCTGATGCTCGTCGTGCTTTTATCCTACGTAGCACTATCGACCACGACCGAAGAAAAAGAAAACCGCGCGGCTGAAATGCTTCTCACCACCATCCGGGCACGCACCCTGATCCTCGGGAAAATAACAACCGTTTTGATACTCGGGATCATTCAATTGTTGACGATAGTCGTGCCGGTAATAGTTGGTTACATTATCTTCAGGAACCACATATCTCTGCCGGCAAACCTGTCACTGGGCCAGATACCGTTTAATGTTGAAGCTGTTATTTTGGGCGTGCTTTTCGCATTTGGCGGTTTCGTGCTCTTTACCGCGGTCCTGGTCAGCTTTGGCTGCCTGTTCCCGAACGCCACGGAGGCTAACCGGTTCTTGGGCGTCGCTATACTCTGGGCGTTCATTCCGATATACACGCTCACGTATATCATAAGTTCGCCAGATGCTTTCGTCGTGAAAGTCTTCGCCTATTTCCCATTGACAGCCCCGACTACGAACTTGATCAAAAATGCCGTGGGCGCACTGACTATCGGCGGAGCAATCCTTCCATTAATCATCGTCTATGCTTCAGCGGCGCTGGCCATCGCATTCGGTGTCAACGCCTTCCGGTACAGCGCCATGGAATACGGCAGACGCGTCAGTGTCAAAGAAATCCTCCGCAAGATCGCTCAGTAACTCCACGTTATACTTCGCGCGACTAAATGAGAGGCGCTCCTTCGAGCTCCTTGTGCCGGGCAACCCTACGAACACGCTTGCGCCAGAAACTGACCGACACCAGGAATGCAACAATAACTACCAACCACGTCGCTGAATAAGAAACCGTTAATAGGTTATACGTTTGCAGGGCGACGAGGATGAGTACCAACTTTGCCACAAGCAAGTAATAGCTCGGGAGCGACTCCGAATACGGATCGTTCATGGTCTTCCGATAGGTAGGTATGAACGAGATAGTTTCTGCTAGCGTCAACACAACAAGGGACGGCAAGGGATAGCTGTAGAACAGAATGTACACAACCACGCCGGCCAACGTTATCGCCAGGCAAATTTTATCCATGAAAATAATATCTTTGGTACCAAACCGAAAACAATAAAATAGTATAATCGCATCCACTATCACGCCGATCATGGTCGGGATCGCGCCGACGCCAGCCCCACCATTTAGTTGGATATACGCGACGATAGCGGTGATAACAACAGTGCTAATCCAATTGTAGACGTGAGGTTTGTTCTTGCCACGGAACATGTCGATAAGGTACGGTACATACGCAACAAGCGAAATACCGACAGCAATGGCTGAAGCAGCAACCTTGATAGCGTGAGGAAACATATCTTAAAGCATAACACCAAGGACCGCCACAATTGCCATTTTGATGGGCATATTTGCTATGATTGGCATGTGAAGATATATATCGCACGACACACGCAGACCAATTACAACATTGATACCATCCTCAATTCTGATCCATCGGTTGATGTGCATCTCACCGCTTTGGGAATGCAGCAAGCGCAGAGTTTGGCTACAAAATTGGCAGGCGAGGCGTTTGACGTCATCTATGTTTCGGAACTGCCGCGCACGCAAGAGACTGCTAGATATATCAATAATTACCATGACGTGCCAATGCTTGTTGATAGGCGGCTCAATGACAACTCGACAGGCTTTGATGGCAGGCCAACGCATGAATTCCTGGCGGCATTCAACAGTAGCGAAGATAAGTGGTATGCTCGGTTTAACGATGGCGAGAGTTTGGCCGATGCCCGCAACCGCGCTAGGAATTTTCTTCGTGAGCTGAAAACAAAACCCTACAAAGCCGTGCTAATCGTGACGCATGGCTACATCGTCGAATCGATCTATGGAATTTTGCATGACCTGGGCCATGAAGAAGCATCGGCATACCAGCTCCCGCAAGGCGAATTCGCGGTGTTTGATTTGTAATACATGAAAGGTTATTCAGTATTGTTATTGAACACGACGAGGAAGCTGCTTTTTGTTATGATCAGAAGCAATAGGTTCTGAGCCGAGTACTGCTGGCCGCTCGCTCTTTTCTGTGTGGCTTGTTTTATTCGCTTATGGCTGGCACGGCAGAAGGACGTACCTGGACGGGAGTGTACATATATATGTGATATGCCGCGATGTCCGCACCTCGCCCACGTGCATGGGCAGCAGGAGCATATGGCGACGTGCCGGAGTATAGTATCCAGACCAGGCGGTGGGCAAAACTCGCTGGGTCCGATACGCGGAGCGGGCTGGTATGAAGCATGGCATAGCCGCCAGTAGCACTCGTAGGAGACGCGGCGTAGAAATAGATATGGCTAGTGGGTAGGTAGTGGTGAAAGATCATATATTCTTGGGGCCCGGACACAACGATTGGCTGGTTGGACATGACGTTAGCCCTCAAGTAATCTGCTACCTGCCGGTAATCCGGATGGCCGTTCCCGAATTGGTTCAAGTGCACGACGCCTTGCGCGAGAATAACTAACAGGCCGATTACTGCAATCCTGGCCAGCAATGTCTTGCGTGCAGCAAAGACAATCGCCGCTGATACGCCGAGGAGGAGGTATGTGGCAAGCACCACGTGGCTGTCATACCGGGCGGTGAACACAGGCTGGCGCGGCGGCAATGATACTACATACAAAATGACAATAGGTATGACGGCATAAAGAATAAAGAGCACAAAATACTGACGCGAGCGCGGCGTAGACAACCGCATTGCCTTGATAATAACGTAGAATG
>CAZGPZ010000014.1:0-21358 GCA_964527385.1 uncultured Candidatus Saccharibacteria bacterium
CACCATGATATACCTGCCGGCTGTAGTGCTGCCTTGGCTGGGACTGCCCAGCCACCCGTCATGGCATTCGTTGTTGCAAAATGCGGCAGGCGTCCTCCAGGCATTTACGTACCGTGGACCGCAAAGTGCTGAATTGTGGTTGGGTAATTTGCCGCTTGTCGACATTTTCACGCTGGCTATGTTTACCGCCGGCGCGGCGTTTTATGCCCGCCACTGGAATGCGGGGCGGACACGCCTGCTAGGCAGTTACTTGTTGGTCGCAATCATTGTTAGTTCGTTGCTTGGGACCGCAAGCCTGGGACTCGTATTGCCAATCATCTACCTTGTCGCGGTCGCGGGTATCGCATATATATTGCAATTCTGGCTCAGAACATTCCCGCGCAACCCGCTCGCCCGGGGCTTCGGCATCGCGCTTATCAGCATACTCGTCGGCCTGTCTTGCTTATATAGCGGCATGCAGTATTTTGTAGCCTGGCCGCACAATCCTGAGACCGTGCGCATCTTCTATGAAGGTTCTGGCGCTAATTAAGAAAAGCGCTGTCATATTTTTTGATAATCATATACTATATGATATAGAATATGAACCCTGAAGATGGTATCTTGGCGGAAAGCTCCAGCGAAGCCGCGGTGCAAGCATATGTTGACTTGGCGCATGCTGAAACCGATCAAGCATTGCGCGAGGGTGTGTTTGGCATCGCCCAGGCGGTGGTTGGTGCAGCGTTTCGGATCGGCTACGTCTACGGTATTCCCGCCGAAGAGGCAATGACCCCCCGGTATTCCGACGACATTGCCTACGATTTGTCATCATTTTCCAGGCTGGAAACCAATAGCCAAGTTATAGCAAACGCCGTCCGGCATTTGGGAAATATAACTGCGTACTTTGCCATGGCCGCGGGCGTCGCCACGGATGATATGGCCAGACGACGAATCATGCATCACGCCAGCATCAACATACTCTATAAGCTTCTAAGAATTCCTAGCGGCGAAGATGAGTCGCTGGCTGGCATCGCCGCGATACTTGAGAACGAAGTTGAGTCAGCTCGAATCGGGGTCCGGCTCCTGCGCCGGTATCGTGCCGCCGGCGCGAACATGGTCAACGTGGACGACAAGGAGGCAGGCCCGGACATCAACACGCTTGCAGACCCGACCTTGACCGAGCACTTGGTAATTGCCAATGAATTATCTTCGACGATTCGTGCCTTGCCGGAATCTGTTAGAGATGAAGAGGGGATAGCTGTAAATGTCAGGCAGGTCATTGCCGCGCTTGCCGTTGGATACGAACCCCAGGAACTGGTAAACCATGGCATCGCCAACGAACAGCACATTACCTTCGCGATGGGCTACCTTGCATCGATCACAGGCGTGGAGCTTGACGAATATGTTGGGCGTTGGAGCGCGAGGAAACACGCTGCACGCTTTACCAAAAAGCCGATCATCGAACAGTTACATGCTATCACGCGTGGCGCCGGCTCGATCGAACATATATTCGGCATCATCCAATCAGCTGGGTTAAGCGCCCCAGAAGCCGCGATAACTTTGAAGGAATTCGGCTATTTCATGCCGGGCGAACGCATGGCCGAGTTCTACATTAACCATGACATACCCCAATACCAATATCTGCTGACCTTGAAATCCGCGGTAGACAAACTAGTGGCGGCTAACTCCCGGACGCACGAAAGTAAGCCGGCGGCGGCGATACGCAGCATGGTCGACGAGCTGGAGGCCCACCTGAACATGCAACATGTTGTCATTCCTGGCAGCATGGATGAAACCGTGCGCGCGATAGCCCGCATCCGCGCGGCTGATCCGAAACGTTATAATATGCTTCCGCTGAAACCGAGGCACCGCGCTTTGGTCGAGCACGCACTTGGGCAACTGGCGTTTGACGGGCATGTCGACCTGGATCAGTTGCGAATATCCCATCGGTTTGGTGACGAGGTTGGGGTTCGGTCGGCATTGCAACGCACGTTAGGCAAGCTGGCGAACAGGAAGCAAATGCTCAATAATAAGGGAAGGCGCTTTCAAACTGGTTCTGTCATGGCAAGCATCACCACCTTGCCCCGGGAACAAGCGCTGGCAGCACTTTCGTTTGATGACCGCCTGCAACAGCTCTACCTGAGGGCGACCCGCCAAGACGTAGACGGGGTCATCAGCGAACAGCCACAAAACAAGCGCTTCTTGTATGAAATCTACTACGCACTTAACCCGGCTGAGCTTGAAAAACGCTTGCAACGCGCCGCGCAGGAACGTTCCATGCCGGCGGCTAAGCTTCGTGCCTACCTTCTTGCCACCCCAATGACAAAGCCAAAACTTGCGCATGCCGCCAAGGTGCTCGGTATGACAGCAAATGAGGTGAACGTATGGTTGATCTTGCTACATAATGACGGGCGCCGCCGTGTATACGCTGAGTCCCACCTGGATAGCCAATAGCTAGCCGGTTGTGTTTTTTTGCGGTTCGCTGCCGCAACGTAGGCGCTTGGATAGACCCGTGCCGCTTGTTACAATAGCAAGGAGAAATATAGAGGAGTATTGCCCATGAGCCGGTTTGACCAAGCAAAAATGCTTTTGAAGATGAAGAAACTGCAAAAAGAATTGCAGCATGAAGTTATCACGGTTGAGGAAGGTGACGGGGCAGTGAAAGTCGAAATCACCGGCGACCAGAAGATCAAGAAAATTACCATCGATCCGAACGCAGTTGACATGGACGACATCCGGCAACTTGAGCGTTGGGTCGAGGATGCAGTCAAGCACGCCATCCAGGAAAGCCAGCGCGTCGCTGCCCAAAAGATGCAGCCGATGATGGGCGTTTTGGGCAACCTCGGGCTATAACGGCTTCGGAACGCCAATGCTATGAAAATCTTGCCGCCGGCATTATCTAGTGTTATCGACGCCTTTGGCGCCTTGCCGGGTGTCGGCCCGCGCACTGCCGAACGCTACGCGTACTACCTGGTCAAGCACGGTAGCGATACCGGTCCTCGCCTGGCAGAGGCGCTGAAGGGCTTGCAGGGCGGCATTGGTTACTGCAAACGAACCTTTGCGCTCGTGCCCGCCGGGCAGGAATTGTCAGACTTATACACCGACCCGAGCCGTGACAAGCAAACAATTGCCGTCGTCGCAGAGCCATTCGATATCGTCGCGCTTGAAGCTACCGGGCAATACAAGGGCACATACCATGTGCTCGGCGGCCTGGTATCGCCGATTGACGGCATCTCGCCCGAACAGCTGCACATTGACGAGCTTGTGCGGCGCATTGACGAAGATCATGTGGAGGAAATTATCCTCGCCACCAACGCCAGCGTGGAAGGCGAGTCAACCGCACTGTACATCCGCCAGCAAATCGGCGACCGGCCGGTGAAGATAACCCGTTTGGCCCGCGGGTTGCCGATCGGCGTGGACCTTGAATACGCTGACCAGATCACTCTCAGCCGCGCACTCGAAGGCCGCACCCAGTTATAACCTGTGTAATAACGGATGGGGATACACTACTACAAAACGCTTGTACTATTCTTGAGTCGGCTCTGAGGCTTCTGGCTTTGCGACACGTGTGTAATTTGTACTATTCCATCCACTCACACTTGGTATTAGACCCCAATCAGCCAAGAATATGTTATTAATCCGGAAACCATATTCGGTCTCACGACAGAGAATGGCACCATTCGGGTCTTCGACCAATGGTGTATCTAGTGCTTGCTGTAAGCTAAGCCAGTTATAGTGATCATAACGATAGCCGACCGCTACAACGGCATATATATCGCCGACCACTTTATCTCCGTCTTTACTCGCAGCAACATGAACATGTTGTATTGACATACCTGGCTCTAGTTGCCCCGGAGAGAAAATTTGATCTGGATCATTGAAGTTAGGCCGCTCCGCCACCACGCCTGGGCTCATATATCCATAAAGGGGTGACTCGGGCGGTAGAATCTCATAATTGTGTGTGCCTTGTTTTTGATGGCGATCGCTAAACTGTCCCATGGTTCCTTCCCTTGGCTAAATACTAAGATAATATGACTTATAGTAATAGCTAAAAATCAGTTTGTCAATTTAGCCGCGCACTCGAAGGCCGCACCCAACTGTAACCCACCCATAAACGCAACGGATACCGTATACTAAAACATATGAAGATAAAATTCTGCCCTGCATGCGCGGCGTTGTTTACCCAACTGGACGAGACGTCGTACATGTGCCCCAACGGCCATGCCTTCTTCAACAACCCGCATGCCTCTTGCAGTGTCATTCTCATCAACCAAAATAACGAACTGCTGTTTTCGAAACGTGCAAACGAACCGCACAAGGACCAATACGATTTTCCTGGCGGCTTCCTTGAATTCAACGAAGACGCTTACCAAGCGGCAGTCCGCGAGGCCGACGAAGAATTGGGCATCGCTATTAAAACAGAAGACCTCGAGCTCATCGACAGCGAGCTGAATGATTACCTGGAAAACGACCAGGCGTGCGATTTTGTCTTTATCTGCCGCAAATGGGACGGGCAGTTGCACCCGGCCGACGACGTTGCTTCTTATGAATGGAAGCCGCTGGATTTCCTCCGTTCACCGGATTTCGCCTGGCCATACCCGCACCTGTACGGCAAGCTAGAAAAACTACTCTCAGGGACAAGCCATGAGTGATGAAATTGCCGCAATCGACGAATTGGTAGGCAGCGCCAGCCACATTGTCATCATCCAGGCCGACAACCCGGATGCCGACAGCCTGGGAAGCAGCCTGGCATTGGAACATATATTGGGCGATCTTGGCAAGACAGTCACTATGGTTTGCGCCGTGGACGTGCCGGGTTATTTGCGCTACTTGCGGGGCTGGGACCGCGTCGTGCAGGAATTGCCGAAGCAATTTGACTTAGCTATTATCGTCGACGCGTCAACGCTTACGCTGTTGGAAAAACTGCAACAGAGCGGTGAGCTTAATTGGGCAAAAACCAAGCCGGCCATCGTGCTCGACCACCATGCCACCGTCGAAAACACCATCGACTTTGCTGCAGTGAAATTGCTAGACAAACACGCTTCTTCGACCAGCGAGATGGTATACAGCTTGTCCAAAGAGCTCTCATGGAGCATAAGCGCCGCTGCTGGCGAACCGCTCATGACCGGCATCCTGGGTGACACCCAAGGACTGTCGAATGATTTGGCGAGCGCCCGCACGTACCGTGTCATGGCCGAGCTTATAGACATTGGCGTCAACCGGCCGTTACTAGAAGAACAACGGCGCGAGTTCAATAAAATGCCCCAAGAAATATTCAAGTACAAGGGTCACCTGATCGAACGAGTCGAATTTGCCGCCGGTGGGCGCATCGCGCATGTCACGGTTCCACAGGTGGAGATCAACACGTTCAGCCCGCTTTATAATCCCGTCCCGCTCATCCAAGGCGACATGCTGTCAACGTCCGGCGTCGCCCTGTCCATTGTTTTCAAACAATACGACGACGGCAAGGCAACTGGCGCTATCCGTGCCAACATCGGTTATAATATCGCCGGCAAGCTCGCCGAGAAGCTCGGCGGTGGCGGGCACCCGTACGCCAGCGGCTTCAAGATTACGAACGGCCGGTCCTTCAGTGAAATTAAATCCGAATGCATCGCGTTTGCCACACAATTACTTGATGGGCTTGACGGCGCGGCACCGGCAGCATAGAATTTCCTGTCATGAGCAGCTTTCATGCACATACTACGATTTGCTGCTGCCCCATCTGTATATAGGTGAGGCTGGTTCTTTGCGCATGCTAAACGGGCCTCACCGGCCCGTTTTTTGTTGGGCATGCATAACACCATTAAGAAGGAGAACCATCATGATAGGATTTACCACAAAAGCGCTGCATAGCACCCAAATCAGCTCCGAAGACGGCGCGGTCATCCCGCCCATACACCTGACCACTACATTCCAATTCGGCAACAAGCACGGCTACGACTATTCACGCTCCGGCAACCCTACCAGGCAAGCGCTGGAGGCCACGCTCGCGGCGCTGGACAACGCAAAGTATGCGCTGGCTTACAGTTCGGGATCAGCCGCGCTAGCCAATGTCGCGGCTCTTTTGAAAAAAGGAGAGGGGATACTATTTTCCGCCGACGCGTATGGCGGCACCTACCGCTACGTTACGCAGGTCTTGGCACCACAGGGACTGCGATATTACATGACCGACCTGACTGACGCCGCAGCCGCGACCCTGGTGTTGCACAAGCATCCAGGCATACGGATCGTATGGGTAGAAACGCCGACGAATCCGCTGCTCAAGGTCATCGACTTGAAACAACTTGCGGCAGCCGTCCATGCCGCCGGCGCGATACTCGTCGTCGATAACACGTTCGCCACGCCCGTGCTTCAGCTGCCGCTCGTACTTGGCGCCGACATTGTCGCGTACTCAACCACCAAGTACCTGAACGGGCACAGCGACAGCATCGGCGGGTCACTTGTCATGAACGACGACGCCCTTTACGCGCGCTTGAAATTTCTACAAAACGCGATTGGCGCCATACTGTCGCCATTCGATTCGTGGCTGACACTCCGAGGACTACGCACGCTTGAGTTGCGCATGGCGCGGCATGTTGAGAACGCACGGCAGGTTGCCAGTTTCCTGCGCGCGCACCCCAAAATAAAGAAAGTGTATTTCCCTGAATTTCACACGGGCGAGCAAGGACGCATCGTAGCCAGGCAAATGAGCGGGCCGGGCGCTATCATTTCGGTGGAATTAGTGCAGCGTCATGATGTCCAGGCATTTTTGCAGGCACTCCAGTACATCCCGCTGGCCGAAAGCTTAGGCGGCGTTGAGTCGCTTATCGACCATCCCGCCAGCATGACACACGCCGCGCTGCCGAAAGCCGAGCGTGACAAGATCGGCCTGACCGACAATTTGTTCCGGATTTCTGTTGGTATCGAAAATGCCGCCGACTTGCTCGCTGATTTAGAGCAAGCGCTATCGGTCGCATAGTCGGCGCAGTCACGCTATACTAAAATATGAAAGATTCTATATGAAACTGTACAACACGCTTACTCGACAGGTTGAAGAAGTCAAACCGCAACAACCGCCTATCGTTACCGTTTACACGTGCGGCCCGACCGTATACGATTACCCACACGTCGGCAACTGGTTCACGTTCATTCGTTATGACCTGCTCGTTCGCGCCCTGAAAGCCAACGGCCTCCAGCCAAAATGGGTCATGAATATCACGGACGTCGGCCACTTAGTGAGTGACGCCGACAGCGGGGAAGACAAGCTGGAGAAGGGAGCTAGGCGCGAACATAAAACAGCATGGGATGTTGCGGAATTTTATGCCGGCAATTTCGTCGCTGGATTGCAGAAGCTCAATTTCACGCAGCCGGACTTCTTGCCAAAAGCAACCGCCCATATCCAGGAGCAGATCGACCTCGTCAGAAAATTGGAAGAAAAGGGATACACCTACAATATCAGCGATGGCGTTTACTACGATACATCAAAATTCCCGCAGTATGCCGATTTCGCCCGGCTCGATCTTGACGAACAGCAGGCGGGCGCGCGCGTCGAATATGACCCTGAGAAACGCAACCCGCAGGACTTTGCACTCTGGAAATTCTCGCCCAAAGACCACCAGCGCGACATGGAATGGGACAGCCCGTGGGGCAAGGGTTTCCCCGGCTGGCACATTGAGTGCTCTGCCATGAGCATGAAGTACCTAGGAGAAACGCTCGATATCCACGCGGGCGGGATCGACCATGTACCCGTGCACCACACAAATGAAATCGCGCAAAGTGAAGCTGTCACCGGAAAGCCGTTCGCGCATGTTTGGATGCATACCAACCACATTTCGGTTGAAAACGAGAAAATTAGCAAATCGTTGCCGCATACGATGATCACGCTGGAGCAAATCGAAGCACGCGGGATCAGCCTTGAGGCATTCCGCCTGCACGTGCTTGAAAGCCATTACCGCAGCCAAAGTAAATTCAGCTGGGAGTCGCTCGAGGCGGCCCAGAAACGGCTTGGATCATACCGTGAGATGGCAGACATGCAGTGGCAGCCACGCGCGGCGGAACGCAAATTAAACCGGTACGCGCATTACGACAACTTGCTAGCATCGATGCAGAATGACTTGAATTCACCCGAGGCACTAGCACTATTAAGCGCGGTCGCGCAGGATATAAAAGACGCGGGCATCCACGCGGATGAAGTAGGGGATCTGCAAGAATTCTTGCGAAAAGTTGACGCCTTGCTTGGGCTACAGCTTAGTGAATCCAGCGATATAACGGACGGCCAAAAACGCCTCATTGCCCAGCGTGAAGATGCTCGCGGTGCAAAAGATTGGCAAGCTTCGGATTCACTTAGAGACGAACTGCTCGGACAGAGTATCGGCGTCCGCGATACGGCATTCGGTTCAGTTTGGTATCGGCAGTAAGCGGATTTCAGACGTCTTTTTTGAGCATATTACCGGGAAGTGACGACTCGTCGACATCATACCGTGTTTGCAGGTAATCAACGACCCAGACGCGCAAGCAAGCGGCAACCGGGATCGCGAACAAACCCCCAAGCAAACCGCCGAAGCTGACGCCAACGATCAACGATACCATGACGAGTAGCGGTGACAAATTCGTCACGTTCGCTTGCAGGCGCGGCTGGATCAGGTAATTCTCTATTTGCTGGTAGAGAATATAGTAGATCAAAATGCCGAGCGCGGAGAACGGCGAATGGAACAAGGCGATAAACGTAACGATGATCGCGCCGATGGTGTGCCCGACCATCGGGATAAGCCCGCAAATGAACACGACGGCCATCAACGCAATCGGGTAGCTGACGTGAAAGATAAGCAGCCCAGGCAGAACCAAGAACGAGGCGATTACCGCCAAGACAACTTGGCCGTTCACGAAACCTTTGATGGCTTTGTACATGTTACGCCGCAGCATGTCCGCATGGTCGCGGTGGCGCGGCGAAACGAACTGACGGAAAAACATAAGCCACGATGGTCCCTCGATCAACATCATGAACGTCAGCACCAGTATCGTCAAAATCGACACGATGCTATTGGCGATACCAGTAAGCGCGCCGATGGCCGCGCTGCTGCTGTTGCGCAACTTGTTCGATAGTTCGTTTGATATCTGGTCAAGCTCGGTTTGCAGGTGATACTTGTCAATGAACTTGCTGACCTGGCTGTTTTGGCTTTGTAATTCCTGCACGATTTGCGGCGCGGAGTCGATGAACGACTGGGTTTGGCGCACGATCGGCGGGACGAGGCTGGCGACAAAAATCCCGAGCGCCAGGACTACGATCAGGAACGACAACGCCGTCGCCGACGAGCGGCTACCGCGCAGCGGGCCTGGCAAGTGCCGCGCCACAAAACTGACCGGCGCGTTCAATGCAAGCGCCAGGAACATGGCGATAAATATAAGCGTCAACGAATATTCGGCACTTTTCAGTGCCGCTAGCACAAAAATTGTTACCACTATTAGCAGCAAGACCTTATAAAACGTCTTGGCGGTGATCGTTAGCGCGATTTCCGGTTCGTGTGAACGTGCAAAGAAAGATTTTATACCCATGAACTTAATTATCGCATATTACGCCTGTGCCGCAATGCGGCTATATATACCTGGCTGATCTGCATACCGATTTTGTTGATGTCATAACGCTCAGCATGGCGTTGTTGCCAGCTGGCAATATGCCGGCGCAAAGCACGATCGAGTATCAGCTGCTTTAGTAACTGTGCCAGTGCCTGTGCGTCATGTGAATCAAAGAGCACATCGGCTGGACAGTCCCCTAATACTGACCGGTAGCCTGGATTATCGCCGGCTATGACCGCCGACCGCCCGGACGCCATAGCTTCCGCAAGGACAATGCCGAAGCTTTCGCCTCCAGAACTAGGGAAAACCGTGATGTCCGCTGATGCGTAGTACCGTGGCTTTACATCCTCGGCTATAAAGCCAGTAAAGTTGACCAGCGACTCAAGTTTGTTTTCGCGTACGAATTCTTGCAGTTGATATAAAAGCGGCCCTTTGCCGCACACGGTTATGGTGAAGCGCGGCACGGCCGGGTCTCTGCTAAGAACGAGCGCGGCTTGCAGCAGCAACATGCAGCCCTTGCGCGGCACTAGTCGCCCTAAGAACAGGATATTAACTTGGTTGCTGGATGTTGCAGATAATGGCTCTGCCTCGCGGAATACTGACAGATTGATAGGATTTGCCATGACAGTACCTCGGAGGTTGTAGGTCTTTTTCGCGAAAGCTTGCGCGGCGGGCGAAACACTCATGACCGCATCGAAGCGCCCGAGCGTGGGGGCGCACCACCATGCCAACAATCTATTTGCCGCCGCAACAAGGCGTGACCGCGGCAGGACATGAAACGTTCCAACCACTGCTGTATCGCTTCGTGCTGCGCGTAGTACCCTGCCGGCAAACAGGGGGCTGTAGGGCATTTGCACATGCAACACATCGAAACGTACCTCGCCCAGCAATGCGGCAATTTGCTGCTTTGGCGCGGGAAACGGAGTACATAAGCGGTTGCCATTGAAGCTTACCGCGGCATTTGCCGTCAAATCATGGATGCTCGCGATATCACGCCGGATGGTCGTGCTGGCGAGATAGTGCACGTCATGCCCCTTGGACCGCAACCATTCGCCTACCGTCAAGACATATTGTTGCACGCCGTCAGGCCTATCAAGCGTATCGTCAAGCACGAAGCCGATAACAAGCCGGCGCGCCTTTTTTGGCTCACTCAGCACGCGCGCCCGTCCTGGCATGTTTCCTGAGCGATGTATCATACAATTGTTCGTATTTCGCTACGATGTTCGGGTAGGCATATTGCTTGATGTACTGTTTTGCCCACTGCTGCCAAAGCGAGCGCAATTTTGGCTCGTCGAGCATGAGCTTTAACCTACGAGCAAATTCACCCTCGTCACGCGGGTTGACAAGTGACATCGCTCCAAGTTCGCGCATGACGCTGGCGTACCCGGAATTGTCGCCAGCGATGAGTGGCAACCCGCTGGCCATGGATTCGAGCAACACAATACCAAAGCTTTCGCCGAATACGGCCGGCGAGCAGAAGAGGTCTGCCGACGCAAGCAGTTTGGTCTTTTCTTCGTCGCTCACGTAGCCGAGGAATTCGACGTTCGGAATACGCGCCTCGCCGACAAACCACTCCAGCTTGGTTCGGTCCGGGCCGCTGCCCGCGATAAGCAGGCGCACATTTTCGTCGTCTTCGGCGAGACGTGCGTATGCGCGCAACAAATATTTCAATCCTTTGCGATGTTCCAACCTGCCGATATACAAGATAGTTTTAGGATTACCCGTCGCTGAATGAGGCATAGGCGTGAAATGATCGAGGTCGATGCCATTAGAAATCAGCGTGATTTGGCGATCCGTCAGGCTGCTCACATACTCTGCCGCCGGCTCCGATACCGCGGTCAATTCATGCAAATCCTTTAGGACAGCCTGCATATATGGCGTAATAACAAGCGCCAGCGTGCGGCTCATGATCGTCTCGGGTACTTTGGCATGGAATGTCGCGATATTGACGCTTGCACTACGCGCCAAGATCTGGCGGCTAAGCGCCGGTACCCAAGGTTCATGAAAATGCAAAATGTCGAATTTCTCGGCTTCCATGACCTGTTCGATTGTTTCGGTGCCAAGGCTCGAAGAAAGCGGCGCCGTCGTGTGGTTCGGCCAGCGCAGGTCAATCGACGAGCCGAGAAAAATTATGTTTGAGGTATCAATCCCATTCAGTTGGCGCGGTTGCGCGGTAATTATTTTCGCGACGTGCCCACGTTCCGCCAAGTGGCTTTGCAAGGCGAACACGATCTCTTGCACGCCGCCGCCCAGAGCGATATTGTACGGGCAAACCAGGCCGATTTTCATACTTGCCATTAATTATACCAAGAACGCTGCTGCATGGCATTTTACCGCTTCATGACGCGTGTTGCGTACGCGCAGGCACAGATATATATTAGACATGCAAGAAGATTGTTTACATTCCGTAGAAACTATGCAATATTACGGCTATGATAAGTTTTGAATCCGGGAGTGACGAGGAGCGGCTTAATGACCTAAGCGTCCGGCTATATAGGTTCATTGACCGGCACGCGACGGCCGTGCATAACAATCCTAAAATTGCCGAAGATCACTTCCCCCGGAAGGGTTCGCACAGCCTATTCTTTTACTCGCGCATCAATAGAAGCCCCGTTATAGTAAGTATGGGCCAGATGAGGAAAGCCGGCGGTCGCAAGTATGTGTCTATCGTTGATAACGGCACTGAGGGGTCCAACAATTCGGCGGTCGGAATTGAAGTGTGGCAAAACACCGACGGACGGTTACCTGCAAACGCAAGTAACGGTCCAGAACAAGTCGGATACGGGTGACAGGCGGGTCATTGATCTGACGGGCGACCCGGAGACCTATCAGCCGTACACACTTGCCATCCTGGAAGAAGCTGCCAAGTTCCTTGAGCCAGGCGAGCTGCCTGTGGATATGGAATCAGCAGTCGACTGGCTGTCTTAAGTTGTGCAGGCAAACTAGACCGATTTTCATTCTTCGTGCAATTATAGTAGCCGCGACAAAGGGAGTTATAAAAAACGTGGCCATATACTCTGGTTTTGGCTTCACTAAACCATAAAATTGCTTGTTGTATAATACTTAAATAATTAGATTTAAGGAGAAATGGTGATGGCAGAAACTGCACGCGGTGTAAACCCTGAAACTGTAGCTATGTATGATGCAATCACTGCGATGGCAAAACAGGTCCAGGGAGCACCCCATGTCGTAGAGTACGAACATAAAGAATCGTACGACAGGTTATCTGGGCTGGAGCAGAACAATAGTGCAATTGTTTTGGCGGACACAAGCGACGGAACACGGATCGAAGTTGGCCTTGATAGTGATTACGCCGAACAGGATGATGATCATTCCGCAAACCTTATCTTGCGAGTAGGGACCTGCTCATTCGCCATCAGCGCAGATTGGTATTCACCAACAGAACATCCAGAGGACGCTGATGATACGCTGGCTGTTACAGCCTATGATAGGGCGGGCTGGGGAAAAGACACAGCGTTGGCTGCGCTGCGTTCGTCATTCAGCGATCCATTGGTGCGTAGGGTACTGCTGCATCTAATAAACAATGTCGTGGTAAACGGCTAGAACACTAACACGCCCCCAACTCGTACAGCGCACATATACCTCTGGGCCCGGAGGGTAGGTATAGGCGTGATTGTAGGTATTGTTGTGTGCCCCGGGACTTATAATTTCAACAGCGCGCGGCGCAGGACCGGCGGGATAAGCGGTGCTGCTTGCTTTTCGTCGGCTATGATGCTCGGCGCGTGGTGCGCCATGTTCGACCGTACGATATGGACATTGCTGAATGCCACCTTCAAGTGCTGCTCGACATTATGATGGTCAAGGTATTGGTCACCATCCACGTCGACATGCCAGAGTGGCACGTCGAGCCGCTGTTTGCAGTTATCCAGTGTCAGGAGTTCTTTGGTTGTGTAAGCATGGGTTCGGGGATCATTCATGTGCCACAAGCCGATCTCCACGTCCATGAAGTAATCGTGCTCGGCTTTTGATTTCGCCGCTGCGAACTTGCTTTTGGCTTGGTACGTATGCGCATATGTCTTCCGGAGCACGAAACTGTTCAGGAACATGTAGCGGAACATGAATGCCGGCAGCCAGTGGGAAAATACAGTACCGATGCCTCTGTAGAACCAGTACCGCGCTTTCGGGAAACGAAAATCTTGGTAGTGTGTCATGCCGACAAGACTGACCAGCACCGAGACATTGTTCCTGAGTTCGGGATATCGCTGCAGCATGCGCGTCGCGATCACGAAGCCAAGCGACATGCCTAGGATAATGACTTTTTTGCGTTTGTAACGCATTTTCATGAAAGCAGCCAGGTAATCTGCATAGTTATCAATGGTCGGTTTTTTTCCCAGTTTGTAAAAGCTCTCCATCCCGCCGAAGCCTGGCAAGTCGGGCGCTGTTACCGCGCCGAATCTATTCGTGTACTTCAACAGCCCCCACCATCGTTCCAGTGATGAATGCTGGCCATACACAAACAAAATCTCAGCATTTCGGTTTTTGGGCGCGGGCAAAGCCAGCATGCGTCCAGCCAGGCCGTTCATATCAAGCGGGTGAATATACTCTGCAGGTTTGGCTTCTCGCTGGACCATATTTATTCTTAACTTATCTTCACTCTACAGCACCAGTTCCACCGATAGCAAGCCTCGCCGTGCAGCAAGCAGTGCGTTATAGTTTATATATGCGCAAAAAACAATTATTAGTCGTATTAATAATTATCGTCGTTGCGGCGGCTATTGTGGTTTGGGTCCGCAGTACGGCTTCGGCGCCTTCAGGCAGCCAAGCCACGACCAACGCCAACCAACACCGGCTGACGCCGATAGCCTATGACAAGCACCAATACAGCACCGCCGCCCCAACCAGCATATGGGTCGTCGTCAACAAGCAGCATGCGCTGGACCCGGCTGATTATATCCCTTCGGACTTGGTATTCCCCGATATACCGCTGCGCGTTCCCGGCAACGAAAGCATGCAGGTGCGTAAGGTTACCGCGACAGCATTGCAGGTTATGTTCGCTGCCGCCAAAACACAAGGCATCAACTTGATGCTCTCCAGCGGCTACCGCTCCTATAACTATCAGGTCAACCTATACAATGGCTACGTGCAAAGCGAAGGGCAAGCCGTCGCCGATACGCAAAGCGCCCGGCCGGGTTACAGCGAGCACCAGACCGGGCTCGCGGCAGACCTAGAGCCAGCGAGCAAGACGTGCGAAGTGGACCAGTGTTTTGCTAACACGGCAGAGGGCAAATGGCTCGCCGCGAACGCGTACAAATATGGCTTTATCATCCGCTACCCTAAGGACCTTGATGCCATCACCGGGTACGAATACGAGCCCTGGCACGTCCGCTACGTCGGTACAAGCCTTTCTACCGAAATGCACAAGGAAGGCGTCCAGACACTCGAGCAATTCTTTGGCATCGCCGGCGGCACTAGTTACGAGCAATAAGGTCTCGGGCGCCATCACCGGCCAGATCGGAGATCCAGCTTAGCAATCCCATTTGGCTCCAGCCATTCGGGACAAAACGGTTCAAGCTCGTATCACAGCTGCTTTGACGTAATAAGCGGAATACTGAGCCCGAACGTGTCAAGCGTGTTAGCCATGCGCTGCTTTTGGGCGGCAACTGTTGTATGGAGCTGCTGCGCATCGATCAAGGCTTGCGTTGTGTCTTCGAGCAAGTACAAATGTAAATGGTTTCGCGCTGCTATGTTATCAGCAGCTTTTTGTGCCGGCGTCCATTCATAGTGCATGTAAACAGGCAAATAGCTCATGGTCGCGACTTTGCGGGTCTTGATATTGAAGTTAATGACCGCCAGCCCATTGAACAGCGTCTCGGGCGGTTCCTGCGTATTCAAGAAATTTCCCAAGGAATACCAAACAGTTGTTTGGTTGCCGCCAGACCCTGCCAACCGCGCGACCGGCTGCAGCTCGTGCGACCCATGGCCCAGTACTAAGCCCACGCCTTGGTCCGCCAGGAACTGGGCATCGGATTTTTGCTCGGCATTCACCGATGTGGCATATTCCGTGCCCCAGCGCATACTAACGATGATGATTTGCGCGCCATGCTGCTTGGCCTCTTTGATTTGCGACGCCGCGAACGCGCGGCTGAACACATTCACACCGTAATTATTTTGTACCGGCGCGTCGGTATTGATGTATGTAGCGTACGCCAAAAAGGCGAACTTCACCCCATCAACGGTGAAATAATGGACCGTGTCGTGCTGTACCTGGCTTTTGTTTTCCCCGGCAACAGCCAGCATGTTTGGTACGTTCGACCAAGCGTCGACGGAATTATCAATGTTGGCCTGCGTGTAATCGAAGCTATGGTTCGACGCCGTATTTACCAAGTTGCAACCAAGCTTGCCCATGTCAGTTACGAACTCAGTCGGCGAGTTGAATTTAGGATATCCATGAATGCCGAGGCTAGCGCCGCCGTTCAGGATCGGGTCGTTGCAAAACCGTATGTCAGCCTTCTGGAATACTGTAGTGAAATCGCTGACCATCGGCAGGTAATTGTAACTTCCATCCGGCTGCAGCGCCGCGCTGTTGACCGAATCATGCGCAATCCAGTCGCCGGTCGCGATCAGGCGGATGGTCGTCGGCGGTGTGGTTTTTGTGGTAGCCGTTTGCAAGTTCGCTCCGGTCACAGCCGGCAGTGCAGGCCCATGAAGTTTTACCGCCCAGAACACAACTGCCACAATAATAACCATGCCAGCAGCAATACCAATAATGCGCTTGCTTGTCATAAACACATGTATTGTAGCATCTCCTGGCTCAGCTCGCGGTACGCGCTAATAACAACATGGACGCCGTGAAAGCGCCCATGTTGCAATTTATATTGGATTTTATTTTTTGCTTATTCGCAATTGCTTGGAGCTGGTTCGCCTGCAAACCGTGCAGTGATGTAATCACCAACAATACCGGTCGAGAGCGTAGAAATCGTGTCGTGTGTCGCGCCATCGACGTATTCCAAGTCGCTTGGCTGGCCGTAGGCACAAATTTCTGTCTGGAGGAATGCCGTCAGATCCGGAGGGATCGTTGTGTCATCCGTTCCTTGTACCAGGAAGATCGGCGCGCTGCTTGCTTGTTGTGCTGGGTCGCCATACGAAGCGAACTTCGCGACGATATCGTCTGGCAACTGCCCACCTACCAGCAACTGGCTAGGCGTCAAATTGGCATATGCATCCATGACTTCGTTGAAGCACCCAGTGAACACTACTGGCAGCCTAACTAAAGCCGGCGCTGCCAAAATAGAGCTGACATGCACTGACGAGTCGGCAGCCGCGAGGCCGACAAGACCCATGACAAGGTAGCCTTGTGCCGGTGTCCCGACAAGCGCCGGGCCAATGAATTCTTCGTTCGATACCGGTGACAGGCTGACAACGCCACGGAGGTCAAGCCCGGTGCCGTACGTGCTGGCAATTTCGCCAGTGAACAGGGAAGCCTGGCCACCTTGCGATTGCCCCGAAACAACCCACTCGTTCGTGAGGCTGTGGTCAACGTTGCGTGCCGCGCGGACCGAGTCGATCACGGCGCGTGCTTCGGTGTTGCCGACTAAGTACTGGTGCACACCGAGCGTGCTAAGCCCTTGGTAGTCTGTCGCAGCCACAACCCAGCCGCGGTCAAGGTACGACCGCACCGCGTCGGCGGCGTCAGGCCAGAAAACATCAAGGTTCAAGGACGGCGCGCAGTTGTCACCCACACCAGTCGTAGGGTGTGCCCACGCAACGATGTTAGGGTGGCTCGGGCGCACGTTCGGCGTGATGATCGCGCTCGAAACGATGATCGTGTTGTTGTTGACATCCGATGAGATGTATTTGACGCGTTTTGCCGTCGCGACCGCAGCCAGCTCGCTCGGCAACGCCATCGGTTGCGAACTAACGACGGTCCCCGGGCTAAGCAGCCCGTCGGCGTGCACGACCGCCGGCATCAGCCCGCTGAATGCCCCCGCTAGGACCGCAGCCAAGCCGATATCCCGCAGCCTGGCCCCGGCCGGCAATGCTTTAGATTTGATAAGTGCGAACATACGCCCTCCTTCTACCTCACCCTACGTTACGAGTACAGCATACAGAACCGGGTAGTTCGGCTGTCAATGGCAATTCCAGGCATGGCTGCAACCATAATCTGTTGCTGAAATTAAAAATTCATATTCTGTTCAGATTCGCCGGCACAACATGTTGGTTGCGCCCACTGCTGCCAGCGCTATACCTGCTCACCGACGAATCTTGCAGGAAAGCTTCAAATTTGAGAAATGCGGCATCCCGCCGCTGAATTAACTCTTACGAGCAGGCATATGATTTTCGCCGGGTTGGTAGAAAAATTCCGGATGAACGAGCAGTAAATTCCATAGCTCGTCGTAATACGCGAAAGCGCCGGCGTGCGCGTTGGCTTTCTGGCGATGCTTTTGCATCTGTGCCTGCCAATGTTCCAACGTAATTTTGTTGGATTTATAGAATTCGCCGTTTTCGATGTAATCAAATAATAAGGGGATGATTTTGTCCACCGATTTCACGAACCGCGCTTCTGGCGTATTCTGCGTTTCGTACTCGTCGATTGTTGTAGTAATCCACGGCAGTGCCTTCAGCCTATCGTCCAATATTTTCTTTGCCACTGCTTCATTTTCATCTTTGCTGGCTTTCTCGGTGTCCGATGCGAAGTTCGAGACGTCACCGGCGACTACTTCTACTAAGTCGTGCACAATGGCGAACTGGCAGATCTTGCCGATGTCGAGTGTCTCATCGACCTGCGGTGCCAACGCGGCTGCCAGCAGCGCGACCGACCATGAATGCTGTGCATCGTCTTCGTACCTGCCGGTCGCAAACGGCGGCAACGGCGTCTGCCGTTGCAACTGGTAGAACGGAATGATTATTGATCTGACAAGTTCGGCGAGATCGGAAAGTGTTGGTTTCGGCATAGATCCATCATAGCAGAGGAGCCTATTTCGCGAATTGGCAGGGACCAACCAGCTACCTGGCATTGCGCAGTTGACAATTATTCATGGTGAACTATATAGTTAACCTTAGAGTTAACTATTATGACTAATAATCTCGACGACATTTTCGAAGCCATGGCCCACCAGAAACGGCGGGGCATCATCAACACGCTAGCCTACCGGCCGGCAACGGTGAGCCAGCTGGCGAAAGAGCAACAGCTGTCCTTGCCAGCCATGCACAAACACATCCGCCTGCTGGAAAAGGCGAAATTAATCCAGCGCAAGAAAGTCGGCCGCACCAACTTCGTCGCCTTCAATCGCGCCACCATGCAGCAAGCTCAGGACTGGATAATGCAGTACAACACCGCTTGGGGGAGTGATAACGAAACGCTGGAGAATTACATCGCCAGCCTGAATCATAGGGTATGAACCGCTGACAGCGGCATGCTAATCAGTAATAAAAGAAAGGGTACAAGATGAAGAACTACGTATATCTCTACTACGCCGCTCCCGGCCAAGCTATGGGCGACGAAGACCAAATGACCGCCGTGAAGAAGATGTGGATGGATTGGTTCGCCAGCATGGGCGACAAGCTCGTCGATAGCGGTAATCCGTTCGCTCCAGGCGCCAAGGCTGTCACCAAAGATGGCGTGATGGATGTCAAAGACATGCCAGCCACCGGCTACTCGATCGTCAAGGCCGAGAGCCACGACCAAGCAGTTGAGTGGTCAAAGGGTTGTCCGGTCCTGCAGCAACCAGGCGGCGCTGTCTGCGTCTACGAAACTATGCCAATGTAATCTAGCCCTCGCTAGAGCAAAAGAGCCGGTCATCGCCGGCTTTTTTTGTATCTATCCGTCTGTCACCAACAAAGCGCTTGACAAAAAATATACGTTTTGTATATATTGGACGTAGGCTAGAACATTAAAAACCAATTCAGTTACAACGCTATCACATCGACATATTTTAGGTACGAATCAATACCTGATCCCTCCGGAAACGGAGCGGAACCTGTATGCTGGGTTGAGTCTCTGGCTCATCTCCTTGCTTCATAAAAAAGGGACTGTCCAAATCGCGGCCATCATTGAACCCGATTTTTAGGATATTACCGGATGCCTACCCCGATCGCTATCGATGGCCGCGAGAGTAAGATCGTCCTGCTTATACTAACTAATATTGCTAGCTTGTTAGATGAGAGGCCACAAAATGGAAAAACGTCTTCCTTCTTTGCACACTGAATTGTGGCATCCGTATAACAGGCCGGAAGGTACCTATGCTGATCAAGGCATTGCGGGTATTGAAGATTATCTTACAGATAGTCCAGATACTACGCGACCTGATCGGGTAACCGCCGGCCTGTAGTCGTAGAGCAATTATGTATTCATTCCCCGAATTATTAAGAAAGATCAGAAATGAGGCTGGGCTGACCCAGGCCGAGTTTGCCAATGCCATCAAGGTATCGCCCGTGCTGATAGCTATGATCGAGAGTGGGCAAAAGGATGTCTCTAAAAACTTGGTGCGCAAAATTGCCGAGGCGATGGAAGTGCATCCTGCTTCGATTACACCCTTTTTATTTGGTCACGAATTAACAAGTGACGACAAACTTTCAGCTGTTGAAAAACAGTTTCTAGCGTGGGGTGCTAAACTTCAAGATCATCTGATCAAAGACCGATCAAAACTTTTGAGGCGGCATGTCAAGTAATCGTTATCCCAACATCCACATTCGTAGCAAGAACGAGCTTGCAAAACATATAACTAGTCAGCGTTTACCATTCAAATCTGCGCTCGAGCTGATCAACGATGTCTTGACGCACTTTGATCAATATTGGGCTGATTATGAAGAAAAATCTCAGCCTGAAAAAGAAAAATGGGTACGCAACGCATCTGGCACGAACCTGGGGAGACTCCTTAAGCTTATTGATGCCAAAGTCTTAAAGCCACACGATAAATTACTACCAGACTTCATATTCGGTGGCGTTGGTGGTCTCAACCATAAAGCAGCTGTTAACCACCTTTTGGGAATCAAGCGAAAGCGTGTGTTATTGAAGCTCGACGTGTCTAGATTTTTTGAACAGGTGAAATATGAGCGAGTTTACAGTTTCTTTCTAAATAAATGTGGCTGTAGCAAGAAGGGTGCAAAGCTCATAGCCGACTTGTGTTGTGTGTCTTATGGTTCAAAAGCCGATCCCAAAGATTACAAAACCATTGCCCGTGGCTTTTCAACGTCTGCCCGTCTCGCTGTTTGGTGCAATCTCGATACATTTCTGAAATTGGAGCAATTAGTTATAGCCGAGCTGCGAGGTCATGACCCACGAATTGCAATATATGTCGATGATATTGGTATTACAGCCAGTAGAGTGACAAAAGAAGACATGATGCGTTTGTACGAGAAGGCGCGCAAAGTTATTGAGAATGGTAACGCCAATCAAAGGCTACCGCTCAATCATCAGAAGACGAAGATTATATACCACTCAGGTGAGACTTTCGACGCTAACGGGCTTTTCCATGGTAGATGGGGATTTGAGCACTTAGGCCTGCAGATGAATCGACGTACCCTGACACTCGGAACCAAATCAAGGCTAAAGCTGCTCGTTCTCACGCGCCACTTCAAGCAATCTAAAGACAGCAATTCTGCGTTAAAGCTTAGCAGGAAGTCGATGCTGCACTATAAAAAATACATCGAGAGGTAATCGCTACCTGGCTAGAGTAGTCTTACAGTATTATATATAGAGCTATTCAAACAAATTGATCATTAGGAGCGACGATGGCGAAATCGAAGAATGTTATTGAGGTTGCTGGCCTCACCAAGTCGTACGGCAAGACCAAAGTGCTGAAGGGCATCGACCTGAAGGTGGAACGTGGCACGATGTTGGCGCTGCTGGGGCCAAACGGCGCCGGCAAGA
>CAZGPZ010000015.1:0-21226 GCA_964527385.1 uncultured Candidatus Saccharibacteria bacterium
GCGCAACCGGTGCGCGTCTAGGAGCCCGGCATTTAACTGGGGATAGGTTGGCGTGGTTTCATGCAGGTGGTTTGCTGCTGTTACGATTCTCAACAAACCGTGCGGTGCTTCCTCGCCGTCCGGTATCAGTCCCTGCTGGTATGTTGATGGCGCGTTTATAGCGAGGAAATCATAATCGCTGCCCGGGTATGGGCGGCACATGTGCTCACGTGCTCGCACTTCAGGCAGATGTTCATCGCCGATTTTAAAGTTGCGCGCCCTTACTTGGTCGAATGTTTCGATTGGCGTGGGAGACACTGTATCTACGGCAAGTCCTGGTACGGGGTCCGAGCCACCATAATTTTTTGGCATGGAAAGTTTTATACCATGCCCTAGAAATATATGCAAGAATAATCTCGTATAAAACGAAACTATGGCACATCTTTGCTGCGATTCACAATACTAGGAACTAGCTCGCAGAAGGAAGCGTAGCAAGCGGTATCGATCGGGTCAATTAAAAATATCACGGCACAAATTGCCGTGACCGGCTATGATCATAGTACTAAGCAAAGGAGGACCTCATGATGAAGTTTCACGAGCTCTCGCCTGACACGCAATATTTCCTAACGCTTGCCGGCTGGCAGGGCTCAGAACCTGCAGCTGAAGGCGAGCCCATTTACCCCGCTTATTCCCATGATGATATTCTAGGGCTTGCAGCAGGCAAAGTCGCGCTTGATGCCCAATTTCCAAGCGTTGGCGACGAAGATGCTCGTATCAAGCAAGTTGCTTCTTGACCAGTTCCGCGACTTGTCGCGGCGTCATGTCGGCTTTTAGGATAACAGCCTGTACATTCAGTTGGCGGACTTTTTCGGGGATTTCCTGCTCGCCCTTGTTCGTCAACACCACTACCTTGATGTCTTTCCCCCATGGCGTGGCACGCATCTTCTCCAGCATCTCGTCGCCATTCATTTCCGGCATCATCAGGTCCAACAGGATGATGTCAGGCTTGAATTTCTCTGTCAGTTCCAGCCCGAGCTTGCCATTGCCGGCCGTCTCGACATTGAAGCCTTCAGCTTCGAACTTGAAGCGGTACATCTGCGAGATGGCTGGGTCGTCCTCGATAATTGCAATTTTCGCGGGCATGTTTCCTCTTAGGCTTTACTATACCATAGCTCTCAGGCTATGTTCATATTCAAGCTCTCGCCTGGCTTGGCAGCCGCGACGGCTTTGGTGATATCTACCACTTGCGTGGGCGTGTGCAACGCTTTGACGATGTAGTATTTCACGTCCAGTTTTTCCAAGTTATCCGGTGCCTCGCTCTCGCTGATGTTCGTCAACACCACTACCTTGATGTCTTTCCCCCATGGCGTGGCACGCATCTTCTCCAGCATCTCGTCGCCATTCATTTCCGGCATCATCAGGTCCAACAGGATGATGTCAGGCTTGAATTTCTCGGCAAGCGCCAACCCCTCTACGCCGTTGGAGGCGCTCTTCACGTCGAACCCGGCGCGCCCAAGTTTCAGCGTGTACATTTCTTGTATCGCCCCGTCGTCCTCGATGATCGCAACTTTTGCCATGATGCTCCTACCCAGAGTGTAGCATAGGAAGCCAGTGTAGTAAGTACTATTTAGGACAAGGCGTGCAGATTGGCAACTATGTCTTCCGGAGGCACGTTTTTCATCGGCGCGGGCTTGCCGATCACTATTCGCGCGCTTGGCAGTAGCCCGAACCGGCGCCATTCAATATGACAGGGCAACACCTCGGCGCCTTCCACTGCGGCCATGACCGATACGCCATGATGCGCCTCACCTTTGCCATGGGGGACTCTCCTGCCTTCGGGAAAAATAAACACCGCTTGCCGATTGGCGAGCGCGTCCAAGGCATGCGGCAGGCCGTAGGATAAACCCCTGGTTGGTTTCGTGGGGAAACACCCCCATGAGCGTAGTGACCATCTCAGCAGTGGGATGCTAAAGAACTGCCAGTACGCCATGAAATGTATTGGATACAGTTTGATGAAAACCGAGAATGGCAGCGCCGCGCTAATCGCGAAGGGATCGAACCGATTCCGGTGGTTCGAGGCGATGATATATCCGTGCTTGCTGTCGAAATCACCCGGTTCCGTGTAGACAATTATCTTAGAAAAAGAAACAAACAAATACAGTCGAGTTATTGACCAAAGAAAGATTTGGTTGATTTTAATCCAAAGGACCATGTTGGACGCTAAGCCTTACTATAGGCATTGACAACAAGCCAGAGCCACAAGGGTTTGCTTATTTCCACTATATATTATATCTCATTTCTTACATTTATTCAAGTACTATCGAGTATGTTTACGACGTTGCTACAGAGTATATTGACATAACTATCATTAATGTATATTATAAGCATTAGTTTTATCGTTAATTAAGGTTAAGGTAGTAGGCGCGCTTGACTGGTGTTCCCACTTGCCAAAATGCAGCCGCACGTTACCCTCAACAATTTGTCCCATGACCATGCAAACAACTAAAGACCTTACTTCGCCAGCAACGCCAAAGAACCCTGCAGGGCCAACGGCAAAAAGGAAAAGGCGTGAACGCCTCTCCGTGCGTCTCGCACGTCGAGAAGATATAGCCCGGATGGTTGACATCGATGTCGCCGCGTTCGTAAAAGTTTATGACGGCTACGGCACAGCCCCAGCCAGTTTGCGGGCTGAGCTCACGAAAAAGTTCACTCATCGTTTCGATTTATTGGGATCTACCTGGATGCCTGTCGTGACGTTAAAGACCAAGCACGGCGAAGAAACGATGATAGGCTTTATGCATTGCTGTCCAACCGATGAGTCGCCTGACGACTTTGTATCGTGGGAAAAAACAACCCGTGACGGTTGGCTTGATGGTCTCTACGTACCAAGAGGCAAAAATTTATATGTCGATACTCTCTCGGTTGACCCAGCTTTTGGCGGTCGTCACGTGCAGGACCTGATGTTCATGCAGCAAATAGGAGCGTTTTTGGCGCACGGCATGCACTGCGCCTTCTTCGAGAGTCGGATGCCGGGATTCCGCGCCTGGGTAAAGGATATTAAGCAACTAGGCGAGACGGAGGTTGAACATCTCACGAGAGCCGAACTTGACGAGCTTGCTAACCTATATTTCAATGAAAGGCCAGTGCGTTTCGACCCCAGGAATGGCAAGATGAAGAAGCGTCATATTGACCCACTGCTGCGTTTATATGAGAGCGCCGGTTGCAAGCTTGAGCGTCTTGCACCTAATGCATACCAGGATAAACCGTCAATGAACTACGGGGTTGTATGCACATTCCGCCATCCTTTTCGCAGCCGTAGGACCAATAAACCACACTGGTTTGGCGGGCAAGTAGGGCGCCATGTGGTGGGTCCATTAGCCAAATGGGCGGCTAGGCACCCCAGAATTGCTGAAAGATTTTTCTAGGAACATTGGTGTCACTATGCATACTTCCATCGGCAGGTTATTTGCGCTTCGCATACAGGTACCGGCTAGCAAAGTTTTGCGCTACATCTTGCGCCACAAAGTGGTTTTTCTGGCGACGATTATTACGGCAACCGGGATAATCCTAAACCCGATCGGCGCAACGCTCGTTGCATTAGAAAAAGTTGCGCCATATGTAATATTAGGCATGGCAATTAGCGAAGCCGCATGGCTTGCGGGCGCTGGCATAATGTTGGTCGCATTGGGCAAGCAATTGTCGCACAATCCTTTGAAATGGCGGTCGTCATTCAAAGGAATGCCTGCGGCAGCTGCCGACAGCGATATGTTTAAAACAGGACTGCTGATAAATACGTTAGGTGCATTGGCAGAGTTTGTTATTCCGACAGTGGCAGTTACTACTTCGCTTCCATGGCAGTACTGGGCAATCCTCAGCTTTAGCACACTCGACCTCTGGGCGACTATAATACTGCGACGAGCAATTTGGCGTGGAATGCGCGCTAACAAGCGTAAGCTTGTTGCCTGAAGTAGGGCAAACCACTACTATATCTGTATGCTGCTTGTTGTGATAGTTGCCCTCGTGTTGCTGACTACGTTCGTAATCGGCACCCTGGTACTTCTACGTGGAGTAGGCACCAAGGTTAACGCGACGTTTGTCATTTTGGCCTACAGCGTGACATTTTGGATGCTCGCCAATTTTCTTGGCGCAAATTTTAAAAGTAGCTCGTTTGCGGGTTTAGCGTCCAGGCTGGATTTTGTATCTGGTACGTGGTTGGCATTCTCTGTTTGGTCGTTCAGTTCATCGCTTCTTGTGCTTGCAGATGTGAAGCGCAGGTGGCGTCGTTTGTACGACCAAACGGCCCACCTGATCGTAGGGGCGATGACCGTAATCGCGGCGCTAGTCACGTTTTTGCCAGCGGTTATCACGGAGCACAAACTTTCGGGCCAGCCGCTCGTTATCGAATATGGGCGATACTATATTATCTATGCTGGTGTACTAGGTGCAGTAATCTTTCTCGTTGGTGTCAATCTCATTCTGGCAAGGAGACAGGCTAGAGGCCGGCTTAGGTCGCAGTTGGACGTCATGCTCTCATCGCTTCTTATTGGCGCGTTTGCCATTAGTTTCGCAAACCTGGCATTGCCTAGCATTTCGAGCTCCGAGACCATAAACCTTGTCGCCGGGGATTTATCTTATATAGGTATTGCTTTTTTTCTTGCAGGAACCTCTTATTCTATAGTCAGGCAGCGTTTATTCGACTTGCGGTTGGTGTTAGCCCGTTCGCTTGCTTACATCTTGCTTTTTGCAGTCCTGGCCGGGGCGTATACGGCATTTACTCTGATCATATCCAGCTTATTTGTCCAGGACTACAAAGCGACCTGGAGCAGCTCGGTCGTTCCAATCTTTTCCCTAGCATTGCTCACCTTTACAGCGCAGCCATTAGCAAAGTATTTTAATAAGTTCACCAACAGATTGTTTTACAAAGATTCTTACGATTCGCAAGCGTTCCTGGCGCAGGTCAGCAAGGCAATAGTAAATACCATTTCGGCTAGCAAGCTCCTGGAAAATGTCTCAGTTGCGATACAGTCGTATATTAAGGTTGGGTTCGTTGTGTTCGACCTTAATTCGGATACGAGCTTGCCAAGTAATGTTCGAGTTTCAAGCAGGATTAAATCCACGCATCTTAGTCTCATGCATGACGTTATAGATAAGGGACAAGCCGAAAAAGTAATTATTACCGATGAACTTGCCAAAGAATCACACCACCTTAAGCAACTCCTAGAGGATGACGATATCGCCATGGTTTTGCGTTTGGCGACCCAATCAGGCGATTTTCTAGGCCATGTATTTGTTGGTGGCAAAAAGAATGGTGGCTCTTTGACGCCACAAGACATCAATGTCTTAGAGATTGCCACCGATGAATTGGTTATCGCGCTTCAGAATGCTGCACGGTTTGAACAAATCCAAGGATTTAACGTTACTTTGCAAGATGAAGTCGACACAGCGACGCACAAGTTGAAATTGCAGAACAAGCGCTTGGAGGAGCTGGACAATACCAAGGACGACTTCATCAGCATGGCGTCGCACCAGTTGCGTACGCCGCTGACGTCGGTGAAGGGATATTTGAGCATGGTGCTGGAGGGCGACGCCGGCAAGATTAATACCCAGCAATCCCAGATGCTCAGCCAGGCTTTCGCGAGCTCCCAGCGCATGGTGTTCCTTATCACCGACCTCCTGAACGTATCTCGGCTGAAGACCGGCAAATTCGTGATCGACGCCACCCCAACGGACCTTAGCGCAATGGTTGCCGAGGAGTTGACGCAGTTGGGCGAAACCGCGCGGGTGAAGAACATCAAGCTTTCCTACGACCGACCCAAGGATTTCCCGTCATTGATGCTCGACCAGACGAAGATCCGGCAAGTGATCATGAATTTTGTTGACAATGCATTGTATTACACGCCGCCCGGTGGGCGCATAAACGTTGAGTTGAAGGACTTGCCGTCGGCAGTCGAGCTCCGCGTCATCGACAACGGCATTGGCGTGCCGAAGGACGAACAGCACCACCTATTCACGAAGTTCTACCGGGCTGCTAATGCCCGCAAAGCCCGCCCTGACGGCACCGGCCTTGGCCTGTTCATGGCGCAAAAAGTGATCATAGCCGAAGGCGGCTCGGTTATATTCTCCAGCAAAGAAGGCCAGGGCAGCACGTTCGGTTTCCGCTTGCCGAAAGCAAAATTGCATGTCCCCGACGTGCCGCCTAAAAGCGCAGAGCCACCAGCCGCGACTAAATACGCGCCGTCAGCCAAGCCCAAGGCTAATCGATAAACTCCACCCAAATAGCATCAACGAGTCATAAAGCACTTGCGCTCAATTGCAAATTTGGGTTTGATATATGACCATTGACAACACATATGTGTCATATATACTCATACTTGAAGAGGTACATAGCCATATGATCTCGCAAGTATCGGACAGCGCCAGAGGAAATCAGCCACGCCTAGAATGTTTCGAAGATATATCTACGCCTGACGATGAGCTCCAGCGCGCACTCGACGTCCTTCCGTTGCGAGAAGATTTCTCTGGCTTTTCAGGCGATATTCTCGAGGCGCATAGGGTGCTGCTCGACCCAAAGGAACTTGCCGCGGCCAAAGAGATGGCTCTCCGTGGCTGGCTGTCACGCTCCCAGCCCTGTGTATTCGGGAGATCAGGTAGCATGGGAAAGGCTGATTTGGGTATCGATATCTGCATGGTATCCAGCCAGGAGCTCTCGCTCGGTAGCGATTATCTCCGCGCCAAAATCCAGCGGGCACGAGAAGGATGGAAGGATAAGGCAGCGCACGGCCTAAGTAGCGGTTTCCTGATCTACTTCAACGACGATAGGCTCGCGCGGGCTTTGCCTGGTCCTGAACTCGTGCGGGCTGCACAGCTGCTGTCTGAACTGTATCTAGTCGAACAGGGTCCAATAGAGACGGACACCATTTATACTGAGGCGATACCGCTACGCCGCCCGGATGGCCAGCTTACATTGTTTAAGGCGGGTTGCAATGTCTTCTACACAGGCGCCGAGCGGACCTTGAACCACGATCGCCGCGTTCCGGGCGGTCTCTTGATATCCATGAACTCGCCAGGCCATTACGCCGCATCACGCCATATCCGCGGCACTTACAGTGCCCATCAAGCAGCGATAGACTTTGTACGCGATCTGGCGTTTCGGTCGATTGGCAATGGTGGGATCGGCCAGGCAGCTGTAGCTTCCAATAGTTGGCACAATAGGACTGGAGAGGTGCCGGAGGGTGGTTGCCCTATAAAGCACGCACCGTCTTACATTCCGGCGGATGTCGACCTGCACCGCTATTCGGCGCTTTATCATACCGACGTGCTTGTCCCGACAGCGGTAATGTCAGATGCGCGGGACTATACCGTAGCTCGCGAGGGCGCCGAAACCTGGCCACATCTCGTAATCGACTATATGACCGCAGAACAATTTCCCGAGGATCATCCAAACTATGGTCTTTTCATTGGACATCCCGTTGACGACGCCGATATCTATACCAATCCTTGGCCAGCGCGGCGCGCTCAGAATAGCGAGCTTTTCACTGATTGATATGTTAATTATTATGAAAACAGGAGAGCATTTATGAGCCAGCCTATCGTCGTTATTAATGCTCCGTCTATCCTTGGGCTCAGGCCGTCCGGTGTTGAGGAAATGCCGGCAGCGCTTGAGAAAGCCGGCATTGCCAGCGCCCTTAATGCCAGCGGCGTGCGGTCTGTCGCCGGTGGCGCGTACAGCCCAAAGCGTGACGAAGCGACGCAGTTGCTTAATCCGGGAGAGCTTTCAGCGTTTTCCGCGCGCTTGGCGGATGCGGTCGGCGGCGCGCTTGGCAATAAGCAATTCCCGCTTGTTATCGGCGGTGATTGCAGCATTATAATCGGTGCCATGCTGGCGTTGCGGCGCAAGGGCCGGTATGGGCTTTTCTTCGCGGATGCCCACGCGGATTTTTATCAGCCAAGCGCATCGCCTACCGGTGAGGCTGCCGACATGGATTTGGCACTTGTATCTGGCCGCGGACCAGAGGTTATCACGAACCTGGAGGGGCGAAAACCGCTCGTTCAGGATAAAGACATTGTTCTATTTGGACAGCGGGACAGGCAGGAGACTATTGATTACGGCAGCCAGCAGGTGCAAGACACTGCCGCCGAAGTCTACGAGCTTGGCGATATCGAAGAACGTGGCGTGCGAAATGCCGCGCACGACGCGCTCAGGCATCTCTTGCGCCAGCCGCTGGATGGCTGTTGGGTGCACGTTGACGTCGACGTGCTTGACGATGCGGTGATGCCAGCGGTAGACTATCACCTGCCTGGCGGGCTCAGTTTTGAAGAACTGGCTGCCGTCCTAAAAATATGGCTATCATCCGGTGACATCGTCGGCATGAGCGTTAGCATCTTCAATCCCAAACTTGATCCGACCGGAGAACTTGCTGATAAATTAGTTAAACTGCTCGTGGAATCACTTAGTGTATCATAAGGACAGCCATAGCCGATCGAATAGCGAAGGCTAAGCTGGCTTTTGTTATATTCAGCCTGCTTAGTGGCTATAGTGGAGCATAGATAATAATAGATGCAAATAATAACCATAACAGGTATGGACGGGGCGGGGAAGACGACGCTGGTGCACCGGCTGGCCGAGCGCCTCGCGTCACGCCGTGTTTCGATACTCCACCTGCCGTTTTCGCCGTTCGTAAATGATGCCTTGAATGTTGCAGGGAGTGGGACGCCGCTCGGTGACCCGTGGACCGACAGGCTGGCCTTTGCCCTCGATAACAGGCTTGCGGCTTATCACATGGAGGCGCTCAAACCCTCGACGGACGTACTTATTACGCAACGTGGCTGGATGGACAGCTATATTCATGGTGCAGCCCAAGGTTTGACGTATGAAGAGCTGACGGTCCTGATGCATACTACCGATCTACCAAAGGCAGATTACAGCATATACCTCAACTGCAACGCTGACGTGGCATTTGAGCGGGTACGGCATGATGAAAAGGCTGATAAATTTGAGACACTTTCATTTATGCGGCGCCAACACATGGAGACGGAGCGCTTTTATAAGGCGATTGACGGCGACGCGCAACTGGATGCCATATTCAATGGGCAGCGCATATATATTGACACAACGTCCATGAGTCCGGTCGAAGTCGAGGGACAGGCCGTGGCTTTCTTGCGGTCATTCGATTTCTGGGAAGAAAGCAGGTAACCGATGATAGTACATCTTGTAGCAAGCGCTGAAAAAATACAAGAGAGCATTGCGGAATTACGCCAGATAGTTGATATTATCCACGCGCAAGGTCATTCTTTGGCCGTTGACTGGATTGAGCCGGCTTACGCCCGGTCGGTGGCGACGGCGCCGAGCAGGCTCGATTGGCGCGCCATATACAAGGAGAATATGGCAGCGATTACTCGATCGGACGTTATAATCGCCGAATCGACACTCCGTAGCTTCGGGACGGGTTATCAGATAGCAGTCGGCGTCAGGCTCAAGAAGCCGACTTTGATCCTGCGCCGGGATGACGTCCAGAACGACATCATGGCTGTCGGTATCGAGGAGCCGGAGATCGCATTCAAGACCTACAATGCCCAGACACTTGAAGAGACCATGACGGCCTTTCTGCGACATAACGACATTCCTACGAAAGATCTTCGCTTCAATTTCTCGATCGACCGCCGGATTTATAACTACCTGCGCTGGGCGTCACTCAAAACTGGCGAAACAAAAGCGGAGGTCATCCGCAAGCTTATAGATCACGAGATAGACGCAAGCGATCAATAGATGGTTTAAGGTACTCACTCAGGGCTACAAGCTTGTGGTCCTTTGATGCCTGCGCCGTTCATGGCGCAAAAAGTCATCAGGGACGACGCCGAGGAGCTAAATATTACCGAGTCGCTCACTCACCTTTCCACGTTCTATTCACGTGACGAGCCTTACCGACACATGTTCGGCTTGTTCTGTTGCACGGTGGGCAATGAGTGGGAATTCATGCCAAACGATGAAGTGGATGAGGTTATTCCTATGCCTTTGGGCGACATTATAGAACTAATGGCGCGTGAGCCTGACCGGTTTACTGGCGGATTCCTGAATACGATGAAAGAATACGTGCGCGTCTTGGGAGAAGCGGCGATTCGTGGTTAATCGTGACGCTCAAAAGTTTCGCTTGCATCGCCCATGATATGGTATCCTGCAACTATCCAATAAGCTAGGTGATATATGATTGTTGCAAGCTATGTGACGGGTAATGCCTCCAAATTCCAGAATGCCGCTGCCTTCTTCCGTAGGCAGGGCATGGATATAGCACAGGAAAAATTAAGGCTCAACGAAATCCAAGCTAGCGCAGGCGAAGAGGTTGCGCTCCACAAGGCACGCGATGCTTTCGAACTCATTCATCAGCCCCTTTTCGTGAACGACGCATCTTGGTCTATATCCGCACTCAATGGGTTCCCAGGGCCATATATGAAATACATCGTCTCATGGTTCTCTGCGGAGGATATCCTGGACCTAATGCAGCACAAGGATGACCGTACGGTCATCTTGCGGGACATCATTGTCTATAAAGACCATGCTCACGAAAAGGTATTCGTCAATGAGGTACGCGGCGCCATTCTTCGGAAGCCTGACGAAATCGATTATGACGGTCCGTACATTGACCGGCTCATCAGCCTAAGCGGTGATGGCAAAAGCATTGCCGCACACAACACGGCGGAAGCGGGCACATACACTGAAAGTGAGTTGCGGCTCTGGGACGGGTTTGCTGGCTGGCTGAAAATTCTATAGCCCTCATACCCTGTTACATGCAAAGAAGTGTTGGACACAGCCAGCAGTTTATGTATAATGCAGCTTTATCAATTGTCTATCAAGCTGAAAGACTGCTATGGTTGTGAAACCCGAGATGAGTTCAATTTTATTTGTCACTGGTCCTCGCGCTGTGTACCGCGCGTTCTTTCAAAAAACCGTTGCATAGCCCGATCAAACGGCGCGCAAAAGTTCCTGTTCACACTGAATCTGAACGGAATATGAATTTTTGTGGTTTTCCTGGCCAAACCTATTGCGTAGTGCCAATCCTGAGATTATGCTTAAGGCATCAACGTGGTATCGGAGGGTAGGTATGCGCTCGATATGGAAATTTGCCGTTCATAAGCTCGGCTATCTTGCTGCTTTTAGGGCGAACCTCCGGCGCGCGGTCGTGCTGGCATTATTTGCTTTGTTCTTGTTCAGCACGAACATACCAACTGTCTCTGTGGTAGCGGCGAGCATGCAATCCCATGAGGCGGCTGCTAACGACCATATCGTTCCTTTGGACCAGCAAACGACAACCAAGGAGCATATACTCGGCTCCTCCACACCAACTCCGCCGGCACTGTCAACGGACCTGGCGGCCGCGGACGCGCAGCCGTCCGGCATCCAGCGGGCGATACAAAACCCGCCTGCTATCTTGGGCAGCCCAGTCACGACTCTTGGCAACGGTGCAACCGCCATAACGCCGCATGAACTGACCGACAAGCGCACGGCGACAAGCTCTGAATTCGTGAACGCTGACGGCACGCTGACGACGCGTAATTACTTCTCGCCAGAATTCTTCCAAAAGGATGACTCCTGGAAGAAGATCGACACGACGCTCGTGGAAGACAAAAATGCTGGGGATGCCGGAAATATTTTCGGCCAGGCGTGGGGCCAGATCGAATCGTGGTTCTCACCGACACAGAATTTCATTGAGAAAGACAACGACTGGCTCGCACGCTTTTCCCCGAGCTCGTTCCAAAAGGGCATGGTACGTATCCAAGAAGGCAATAGTCAAATTGGATTTTCGCCCGTCGGTGCCAATGATGTGACCCCAGTCGTTACGACCAACGATAATGGCCAACAAGTCGTACATTATTATAATCTCTGGTCCGGGGTAGATGTTGAATATACGGTACTGACTGATGCAATCAAAGAAAACATTGTGCTTAGGGACAAGAACGCAACAAACAACATGTCATTCACTTTGGTGGGAGCCGGGCTCACCAAACACGATGCCGATAAAAAGACAGGCATGCCGGAGTATTATTCCGTTACCGGCAGTGTATCGGACTTTGACCTTGCCAACCCATACCTCATTCTGAATAACTTCGGTCCGGTTACCGATGACAGCGCGCTTACGCACAATGTGAGCAAAAACACGTACAGTATCAGCGTAGATAGGACCTACCTGCAGTCGCTGCCCGACAAAGCTTTTCCGGCGGTCATCGACCCATCAGCCATACGTGCATTCGGCACGCGGGCTAGCGGCAAATACGTATCTTTCAAGAGCGATGGGTACGTTTGCCCGTCAACGGATTGTAATCCCTATGCCGGATCGCTGTACGACAGCAATAACGTACTCCGGTATTGGCGCAGCGCGGTATATGCAAAATATTCTGATCTCTTCCCGGGATCAGGCAACACGCTGACTAACGCGACCTTGCACCTGCTGCAACGCACCAATGCGGGCTTCTGGACGGGGACGACTGACACGCATACGTTTTATGTTGGGCATGCCACTTGCACTACGAGTTACAACTGTCTTGATGGCGGCGTTTTCAATGTGTCGGGCAGTGTCGGCACGAGCGGCAATATCAATGTCACGAGCATTTATGCTGACCGCATTAGCCACGGTGATTATGGTGCATGGCTTATGCTCGGCGGCGCAGACGGCACGACATCATCGTTCAAGAATTTTGATCCTGGTACTAATAACTACGATAACGGCAGCTACGTCTCATTCACCTACAGCGGTCCCTTGGGAGTACCCGATATTACCTCCCCGCAATCCGACCAAATATTCGTCGATACGCAACCATCTTTCGGCGTCGGCTACATGGCGAACCCGAACGGCAGCACGCCGCTCCAGTACGATTTCGTTGTCAGTAGCGATAGCGGCGGGAATGGCGTGCTCGTTAGCTCTGGCTATGTCGGTTCTATCCAATGGACCATACCGGATAATATCCTGCAAGATGGCTCGACGTATTATCTGAAAGTTCAGCGCTACGATCCTATAACCCAAACTTACGGGCCATGGAGTTCTGCGGTGCCATTCAAGATAGATACTCGTACCGGTCCTGACAAAACTCAGACATACGACTCGCTCGGTCCGGTTGGCGTAGACCTTGCCACAGGCAATATAACGACGAGTGCTGCCAGCCACGCTTCATCGGCGTTGGGCGGCTCGCTTGGCATCAGCATGGATTACAACACGCCGTTCCGGTCGCGCCCAGGGCTAGTCGGGCAATACTGGAACAATACCACGCGGAGTGGTACCCCGGCGCTAACGCGCGTTGACAGCGCGGTTGATTTCGACTGGGGTGCGGGCAACCCAGGTATTGCCAGCAGCGATAACTTTTCTGCCGAGTGGACGGGGTACTTCGTGGCGCCGTCGGACGGCGCGTACTATTTTGGCGGCTATAACGACGATACTCTGTCTATAACGGTCAACAACCAACAGGTCTACAATAGCACTGCCCATCATACCGATGTTACGTTCGGCTCGTCCATAAACCTCTCGGCCGGGCAAGTCGTGTCACTGAAGATCGATTATGTCGAACTTTCGAGTACAGCGAAACTGCAAGTACATGTAAAGACGCCAGATGGTTTAGACCAAGTAGTGCCGACGTCCTGGCTGCAAACTGGCGTCCGACCTACGTCGGCACTGCACGGCTTAAAAGGTAGCTACTATGCGAATCTTGACCATACAAACACATTTTCGCTCAGTAACTACTTGGTGATGCAGCGTACCGACCCGATCCTCAGTTTTAACTGGGGTTCCGGCTCGCCCGTTGCTGCTGGGCCTGCGGATTTCCTAGTCCGTTGGCAAGGGTTCGTGACGGTTCCCGTTAATGGTAGCTACTACTTTGGCAGCCGGAGCGACGATGGCTCCAAGATAACGGTCAACGGCACGCTTGTACGGAGCGATTGGACCAACCACGGAGTGCCTTCGTCCCCGACGTTCGGGTCGAGCATTTCCCTCACTGCCAACGTGCCGACGCCGATCACTGTCGAATACTACGATGCAGCGAGCACAGCAAGCTACGAGCTGTGGGTAAAAAGTAACGTTACGTCGCAACAGATCGTGCCAAGCGATTGGCTTACGCCGAGCGCCCAGGTCCTGCCGGACGGCTGGAAGCTGAGCACGACGGGCGGTAGTGGTGGCAATTATGACTACCTCCGCGCCACTTCTACGGAAGCGATCCTGACCGACGCTAGCGGCGCGACGCACGAATACAAGTGGACGGGCAGCGGCTACACGCCGCCGGTCAATGAATATGGCAACTTGGTGCACAACGTGGATGGGACATATACACTCCAGGATAGCGATGGCATGACGTATGTGTTCAACAATGATGGCACCATTGCTTTGGTTACCAGTGCCGTGGACGACCGCGACCCGGCAGCACTGCAATACGTGTACGGCAGCTTGAACGGCGGGCCGGCGCACCTCACGCAAATCGTTGACGGCGTGGACGCTTCGCGCAGCGCGACGATTTACTACAGCTCGCAGTCCCAGTGCGGCACGACGCCAAGCGGGTTCGACGCCAACGCGCCTGCCGGCATGATCTGCGCCGTGCAGACCAACGACGGGCGCACGACGTACTTCTACTATTACCAAGGTCAACTCGCCCGTGTCAGCCAGCCTGGAGCCGCCAACACTGACTACTCGTACGAACAGCTCCAGAACGGTTCGGGAGTGATCGTCGGTTACCGCCTGGCGGGCGTGCGCAGCACATTGGCGAATGACGTCATCGCGGCAGGCGAGCGCGCCAATGACACTACGACCAACACGACTATCACCTATGACGCGATAGGCCGGGCAACGAGTGTGACTATGCCCGCGCCAACCTCGGGAGGGGCACAGACCCAGTACACAGTACAGTATTTCCCGGGCGCCGATGACAAGAGTTATTTCGGCATGGCCGAGGAGCACGTCACTGGCGGCAGCGAGCCGAACGGCTTCACGCGCCGTATCAAATACGACGACCTCTACCGGACTATCGAAGATACGAATATTGCCGGGCTGAGCACCATGCAAACCTGGAACGACACCAAAGACTTGCTCTACAGCACAATCGATCCAACGGGGAACATGACCACGAACACCTACGACGACGAAGACCGCCCGGTCTCAAGCTACGATCCCGCGCCGGCGGCATGGTTCGACACGTCTGATCCTGCCAACCAAACTCCGCTTCCGGCGTACGCCAGCCAGGTGCCGCGCACCGACGCGTCGTACGACGCCGGCATCGCCGGGCCGGCGGTCGCTTGGTTCGACTACACCAAACTGACGGGTAACACCGAAGGTGCATTGACCGGGGCGCCCAAGCTGCACCAGACCGGCATCAATACAAGTACGCCTGGCACGCTGAGCTACGACTTCTCCAGCCCGCCGGTAACCGCTAGTAGCGGGGCCCAAGGTATTGGTCTGAGTGCTACCGGTATGCTTCGTTTGCCGACCGGCAGAACTTATACGGTCAAAGTCGACACGAGCGACGGCGTCCGGGTCTGGGTGGATGATGCGCTCGTCATAAATTCATGGGTTGACGGTACGTACCGCACCCTTAGCGGTGCGATTAATGACGTTGCTAGTGCTGCCCCGAAGCGCTTGCGCATTGACGTGTACCGCCGCACCGGCTCGACTGGCACGCTGAATGTAAAGATTCAGCAGAACAACGGTTTTGCGCTCACCACGGACTGGAGCCCGTATCTCAAGCCGGACTACAGCTTGCCGACCGGCACGATGGCGTACGACAGCACGCTTGGCAACAGCACCGCATCGATCAGCTACGGGTCGAATCCTGAGTTGGGACAGGCGCAAAGCGCCAGCGTGGATCCGTCCGGGTTAGACTTGACGACAACCAACACGTACGAGCAGCAGGGCGACCCGGGCAGCTACTTGCGCCAGACCAGCAAGGTATTGCCAGGGAATCCAACCAGCAACCCTACCTTCAGCTACACCTATTACGGGGCGACCGAGACACGCCAGAACCCGTGCGACGCGAACCAGATATCCAAGCAGGCAGGCATGCTGAAATACAAGACAGAAGCCAGCCCCGACGGCGGCACGACGCCGGGGCGGCGCACGGAATACGTCTACGACGACGCCGGGCGCGTGGTTGCCAGCCGCTACAACAGCGATGACTGGACATGCACTACCTACGACAGCCGCGGCCGGGCCAGCACGGTCACTATACCTGCCTTCAACGGCAATGCCGCCCGGACGGTCAGCAACGACTACGCGGTCGCGGGGGACCCGCTGGAGTCAACCACTTGGGACGGCAACGGCTGGGTCGTCGTATGGACCGACTTGCTCGGCCGCACGGTCAAGTACCGCGATACCTACGATGACGAAACCACGACCGCGTATGACAATTTCGGCAAGGTAACCGAACAAGATAGCCAGGTCGGCGCTGTTACCTACGACTACGACAGCTACAACCGGCTAAGCGGCGAGAAGCTCGACGGCACAACCTACGCCACGATTACCTACGACCAGTACGGCCGCGTTGATCACGTCTCGTACCCAAATGCTGGCCAGATGAAGCTCACGCCCGGACGGGACAGCCTGCAGCGCCCGGACAGCGTTTCCTACCTGCTCGGCGACGGCTCGTCGGCCATCTCCGACACTACGGCATTGACGCAGAGCAACCGCGTCCAATCGGACAATGTTCAATCCGGCGCAAGCAGCCTATGGTCGGACTACAGCTACGATGCTGCCGGGCGGCTTGCCAGCGCCGACATCGGCCCGCATACCTATGCCTACGGCTATGGCACCCAGGACGCCAGCTGTGGCAGTGGCAGCAATATGAATGCCAATGCCGGCAAGAACGGCAACCGCACATCGCAGACGGTTGATGGCGTAACCACGACTTACTGCTACGACTATGCCGACCGCCTGGCCAGCAGCAGCGACCCGGCAGCCAACTACACCGAATACGACAGCCACGACAACATGACCTACATCGGCACGGGCAATACACCCTTGCGCCTGTGTTACGATTCGTCAGACCGAAATAGCTGCATGGCGAATTACGATTCATCAGGCAACGGCGACGCCGTTTACTACGGCAGGGACGTCACCGGTCGCATTACCTACCGCGAGCATGACGCCATCTCCGCCTGGAACTGGACCATGGACATGCAGCAGTGGTACGGCTTCACGGGCCCCGGCGGCGCTCCGTCCTTCGCCTACGACGCCAACTGGGACATTACGGAGAAGTACCTCCCCCTTCCCGGCGGCGTGACCCTCGCCATCCATCCCCAGCAAACCGGCGCCAGCCAGAAACAGTACACCCTGCCAAGCGCCCTTGGCCGTACCTTGCTTACCGTTGACGCTTCAGGCACGAACACCAGTACCGGCAACGGCCCCCTCAGCTCCTTCACCTACGACCCGTACGGCAATATCCTTCCCGGCAGCGCCAACCCCGCCAACGAAGCTAATGGTTCCTACGGCTATGGCGGCAGCCTCCGGAAGCTGACCGAAACCACCCTCTCCCTCATGCCCATCCAAATGGGAGCTAGGGTCTACCTCCCCACCATAGGCCGCTTTACCAGCCCCGACCCAATAGACGGCGGCAATGCCAACGCATACGTATATGTATTGGACCCTATTAATGGGAGTGACTATAGCGGGCAGTTCGGGATAGGGAATATATTCAATGCAGTGCAATCCATAGTGAAGCTTGCCACGGCTGTCCTGTCCAGGCTGCCAGCTACGCAAGCAAGAACCACAGCGAAACCTACGGCGAAAACAGCCGCCAAACCTGTCGCGGTACCATCGCCTACCTTTTACGCTCCCAACTCCTGCAAGCCCGGCGTCGGCCCTGGTGGCACTGTCGACTTCGCGCACCCGCTATGCAGCACAAAGCAGAGCAAATCAGCGACGTCAGGTAATAATGGCTATGTCAACTTTAACGCAAGCGCCGGGTTCATTGTTACGGGTGGTGTAGGCGTGATACAAACGGACAGTTCAAGGTATTTCTATGAAAGCAAAGGAATCTCCATACCTACTGGGCTCGGTTTCTCGATTACTACGTCACCATCTCAACCGACAGCAGGTTGCAGTACGAGTGTCTCGGTGTTCAGCCCCATATTGCTAGGAGGGGGCATAAGTAATGACGGGTGGGAGTGGGGAATTGGTTCGCCTGGCATCTCCGTCATGAATACCTGCGTTTACTCTGCAAGCTCAGGAGGTGGAGGATGGTAAAGGAACCAAGGAGATAACATGCTAGACAAAAATGTATTTGGATCGGTACTAGTGGTCATAGGTATTGTGCTTATTGTGCTGAGAAAATGGGTTGTTGATGAAAGTCTTGACGCACAGTACCGCATATTTGGTCTTCGTTTTAGCGACCGAATAGTCAAACTTAATTACCTCGTCGCGCCACTGCTAGGCATAGGAATCGTCATCTATGGTATCTCAGTACTTCTGGGTGTTTTAAAGTAAAGTACGAAAGATGGATAGGGGTGGTAGAGGTCCGTTCTCTAATAGCCAGAATCACAAAAATACCCGCCGTTACAGGACGGACCTGTAGGTCCCTTCGCGCACCCGGTGGGGTGCCAGGCGGTGCCTGCTGCTCCTCCACAGAAGGCGTTCGACTACTATAACGCGGGAAGCTCAGCGATTTCATGGTATGCAGGGGGAGCACTGATAGGAGGCTTTGCGGGATGTATCGGAGGAGGAATTGCTGGATTCATCGTCGGGCTGCCTGAACTAGGCGTAGGGGCAGTACCCGGTGCACTTGGCGGATGTTTGGCGGGTGGCGAAGGAGGGGCAAGTGCGGGCGGTAACGTAGGTGGAGCTATAGGGTTTGAGCTAGGTGGCAATGGTGCGCCAGCTGCTAATGCCTTTGATTGGATACCCGGTGATTTTAAAAATCCGTGGAAGAACTAAGAGACCATGTTTATTAGGATACTATAATAAATGCGTACTAACTTGAAAGGCAGACAATAGAATGGCACCGATGACGTACTATTATGTTTTTAGCATTGTGATGCTATTGGGAACATCACTGGTATTTCTTAATCTCTTGCTGATTCGAATTAAGGGGACAACTACCTTCGGTCAAAAATTTCAACTGAAAACCGAAGAGTACAAAAAAGTCGTGGCATTCGCCAAGAACAAATACATAATTAACGCGGCTATTCTTGAACTAATCTTCGTGGGGAACTTGATCAATAGTATCCGTCTCTTGCTACGGCTGGGCACGGCTGACGCTAATTTTGTTTTGATTTTTTTGCCACTATTTTGTATCGTCTTATTCATTGTAGGTATCGTAGCTGCACTTAATCGGGTCAAGGGTCGGGGAAGTATATAGATATATCCTTCCCGGCAGCGCCAACCCCGCCAACGAAGCTAATGGTTCCTACGGCTATGGCGGCAGCCTCCGGAAGCTGACCGAAACCACCCTCTCCCTCATCAAGGATGCAAGAGGACGTTCCTTCATCGGTGTAAAATATCGTCAGTTATATTTGGCTCTAAGTAATGAGAAAACTATCATAAAATGACTTCTTTAGAGGAACGTCCTCCTAGCCCTAGCCGTATACATTATGAATAGCCGGTATGGTAATCCCCATATTTTAGAAGCAGTACTTAAGATTACTGCCGTGCTAGCGGTTGTAGTGTACGTCGCCTTTTTCACTACTGGTTATTTCTCGGGAGCGATGAAGGGAATACTTGCCGTTGTTGTTGCTTTTTCTCTGTGGGTTTCGGTTTACGCTTATTATCCGAAGGCTAGGAAAACTAAAGGTAGGATTAGGTCGATTGGGTATGTATTGTTCGCTAACTTCGAAATGTGGTCAGGTCTTCTGGGCGCTAAGCATAAACAACGTGACTAAGGCGACGAAAGTTAGGCCACATGATGATCAGTACATTTTTGTATGGCCGGCCAAATTAGAATATACTGCTTTAAAAGTGTTCTAGAAGATAATGATGAGCAAAAAATCACCGGCAATAGAACTCATAGCCGACATGTTTAAAGCAGCCGCAATCCTAGGCGTTATGTTGTATGTAGCAATATTTACAAACGGTGGTCCCGCAGGCGCGATGAGGGCAATTTCAGCAGCGGTGATCGTTTATTCCGTATTTCTAATCGTGGCAGACTTTTATCCTAAAGAGAGGAAGACCCGAGGCAGGCTGCAATCGGTTATTTATAGCATAAGAGATGTGTGTCAGATGTGGTTTAGCCAAGGCAAGCCAAGCACCAAAGATAAGATGAGGAAACACAAGTGAAAACTATACTCACCACCCTACCTGACGATAAAGCCCAGCAGGAACTGGTGCGGTTCGCCCGGCTAGGTATAGCATCAACCGTCGTGGGGCTTGTCGTATTCCCGGTGCTCGGTACCATTGGCGCCGCGTTCGGTGCCCGTGCGTTGCTCCTGACGTTCCACAAAGGCAACAAAGCAAACCCAAGGCTTCTGCTCTACAGAGTGGCATTGGCGGTGAGCTTTGTGCTAGCCTGGGTGGAGCTCCTGTTTGCGCTCTATGGACACCGTTTTATAAGCCTTTGGTTCTGATCCCTAGCGGCCTACCCCCAACTGGTTACATATATGAGCAAAATACACTGGACCGATGAAGACTTATCCTTGTTTGCACGGGTGTTGATCTTTATGCGGCCGTGGACCGCTGTCATACTTGCCATTTATGGCCTCGCAACCACCGCGATTATTTTTCGGTCGCTCGTGCTGGCTCTAGCCGGTGCCGCACTCATTTCCATAGGCATGATGAGCCTTTCATATGTCGTCATATTGAGAAAAATGCACAAGCTCTGGCGCTTGCAGGCACCAGATGGGGTGATCCAGGTAGATGTTGCCGAAAAGGGTTGGAGGGTGGCATCGCAATCGATGAGCAGCGAATATGATTGGTCCTTTTTCATGAAGCGGTACGAGTTCATGGGGTGCTACATTCTGAAACTGCGCAGCTATGGGGTTATAGTGTATCGAAAGGATTATTTTGACCAAAATGAACGAATGCTCATTGAAGCAAAAATCCGTAAAGTTCCCTTTTGGTTCAAATAAATAAGGTGTATTTCGTATATGGCTGGCAATCCGGGTAAATTTAACCGAAGACAAAGATTGTTTTTCAATATGATCGTAGGTATTTTATCTGGGCTTGCCGTCGCCGTGCTTAACAGGATGGGTACTAAGGTTGACGATGCAATCCTATCTACAGGCGTCATTGCCTGCATTGGCGTGTTTGCTGGGTGTGGGTAGGGTGCTTTGTATGTTAAGTGGGGCAAATTCTGTAGG
>CAZGPZ010000016.1:0-19642 GCA_964527385.1 uncultured Candidatus Saccharibacteria bacterium
GCCACAGCAATATCATTGGCAGTCGTACGTCCAAGGTTGGTTTGCTCGACTACGGTGGAGTATATGATGAACGAGATGGATATTAGCAGGAAGCCAGCCCATTTGAGCGTGTCTTGCTTCGGCTTTGAGCGCTCGGCGAGCCAGGCGTCGAAGTAGAGCCAAAATGCCGCGAAAAATACCAATGCGGCAAACAGGCTTAACGCGAAGTGGAGGTTTTGTTCAAAAAACTCTATCGACAGCATAATTATTGGTCTTTCAGGCTACGGCCATTACCACTATCATACCCTAAGCACAAGCATTTTGGTACGTAGCGTGCAAATCTCATAGCAAACCCGTCAAAATCTCTGTTAGCTGTTCAGCACTGAGCGTCCCGGTGGCGACTCTCTCGATAGTCCCGTCGCGGCTGATAAAAATATGCATCGGCGAGCCACCGACGGCAAGCTTGGCAGAGAGCGAGCCGCTTGGGTCGGCGATCCAGGGCATATTTATCCCGGCTACACTGTCGAATGCCTGCAATTTGGCGGTGCTTTCTTGCATGCCAATAAGTTTGACGTTGATGTCGCGGTTGGCTGCCACGGAATCAAGCGCTGCGAGCTGTTGCGCTGCCGTCGGGGTCCACGTGCTCATGACCGTCACGATGGTAGGCTTGCCGAGCCATGCGACAGGATTCTGCGTGGCACCGTTTGTGTCTGCCAAGCTGAATGCCAGCAGCTGTTTGCCGACGAGTGGCTGGCGGGAGAATGCTTCGGGAAGCGCTGAGGCACCGAGGTTGCTCATCGGCGTCTGGGCGATGAGGTTCGCAAACGGCCAGAGAAGCAGGTGAAGCCCACTGCTAGGCTGCAATTGGAACACGGACGCTAGCGGCATAGCTTGGCTAACGGTAAAACTGCGGCTGTTCATCGGCAAATAACCGTTCGCGGAGACGTGTACATAATATGTCCCAGTCGGCAATAGGTACGCGAATGATCCATTCTTGTCGCTCGGCTGCGGGTTGGTTTGGCCGTACGCCTGCCCATCCCAAACGACCCAGTCATTTGCATCGGGGTCAAGGTAATACACTGTAGCAATAGCGTGAGCGACAGGACCCTTTTCGGAAAGCACCAGTGCCGGTCTGGTTACGACCACATTCATAAGCGACCGTGTGATCGTATTGCCGGCGCCATCCAAGCCGTGCGCGACGAGCTGGTAGTAGCCCGCTTGCGAGAAACTTAACAATCCGTGCCATAGGCCATCATCAGTATCGCGCGTAAGCGTGAAACTGGCTGCTGTTGTGTTGCCGTGCTGTACATCAAGCGCCTTGATGCTGACTTCGCTGGCGCCGCCGCTCGTGCTCAGGTTGATCGTCAATCCGACACCGCTTAGCGTGGTAATAACGCCGCGGCTATCTGGTGCGATGACGTGCGAGCCGACGGTGATCACACTGCTTCCGATTGCTGGCGGCAATCGGTCAATGACAACCTGGACTCCTTTAGTGGTACCCGTGTTACCGCTTGGGTCTATCGCTCGTGCCATAAATATATAGGTATCATCCTCGAGGTTCAAAGGAGTAAAGCTAAATGCCACGCTCGTTGTTCCCAAGCCAGTCGCATGGTCGGCGCGCAGCCAGTTTTTGCCGCCATCGGTCGAGTATTCGACGCGTTTAACGGCAATATTATCGCTGGCAACGCCAGACACAGTAGGAGGCTTCGGGGATATCTTCGCGATCGAGGAAGTGAAATGGATGCTTGGCGCCGTTTTGTCTGAAGACGAACCGTGACCAGTATTGCCGGTTACCGTCGTTCCGCCCCCACCCGATGAACCACCACCGCCCCCGCCGCCCCCACCCGACGACCCCGACGCGGTGAAAAACGTGCCATCGCTAGAAGATACACTTTGCCCTAACGAATCCGTGCTCGTGACTTGGTAGTGGTACTCATGCCCGGGTGTCAGGCCGGTCAGCGTAATATTGTGGGATGTGACTTGCGCACTGTTGGACTTCTCTTGGCCGTAGCTAGATGTATATCCATAATCAACGACGCTGTCGGACGCCTTGTCGGTCGTCCAAATGATATTGGCAGAAGTGGTCAAAGCGCTTGCCGAAAGCGAAGTGATTGATGGCGGCCCGCTGCTATTTACCGTGATCGATGTGTCACCGCTACAGGTGACACGATCGGTGCCGCCCGAATCAATCGCGGTCTGGACGATCCAGCTAGACGACGGGAAATAGTTGACATCAGCGTCTACCTGGACGCTCAGAGGGTTACCGGATGCTATTGGCGAGCCGGTAAACGTCGCCTGGGAGCTTGTGTAGGTGACTGTTGGCAGCCAATCCGACGAGCCGCCGACAATGGTCAAGCTTGACGATGGTGAGATGACTCGTATCCAGGCCACTTGGTCGTCGCTGGTAATCGTGAAGGCAAAGCCGGTTTCAGTGCCGTCGTCCGCCGTATGCGGCGACAAGTTGGTTACCGTGCAGGTTTGGCCAGCGGCATGCACGACTCCACCGGTGCCGAGCGCCGCCGGCAACACCCCTACAAGTAGCAAGAATACGGCAGTGCACAACACCGCCGTACGCATGGCTCGTCTGGACCGGCTAATCACCACGTGAAGCATTAGCATTAATTAAACTCCAAACATCATGCGCCGACAAGATGTACTTATATGTACCTAGCCAACCATTCGCAGATGCTATATACTGCAAGATAAGAGTAACCATAAGAAATATAAGGGATATACATGAAGCCCAAACGATTTGCACCCAGAACTCGTGTTGTTGTTATTCTCATCGCTTTTGCTGCAATCGGCTACACAACTTACTTAACATTTCTTGCCCCTGAATGGCACTTGACCGCGCTGCGTTTTAATCCTTTCGCCGTTATATCGGCGATAACAGTGGCCCTTAATATCTCGTTGCTCATTTACTTCCTGCTGAATGTTGCGCGCACCGAGGAACGGATGTGGCTTTCGGTGTATCTTATGGGTTTGTCGGTTTTCTCCATTTGCGAGATGATGCAGCGGCTGAGCGCAACGCCAGAGGGCGCTCTCTTCTGGGGCGGGATGAGCGGCGTCTCACTTATCGCCGCGCCGGCAATTTACTTGTTCAGCCTTACCTATACCAACCAGTCAGAACGGCGCTATAACGGCGTCGTTATTGCGTTATTATTCTCAGGAGTTATATTCTTCTTTTATGAATGTTTCACGAATATCGTGTTCATTAACAGCACGAAATACGCTATGGTTGCGCCATGGGGATTCGACTACCGTACCGCTATTGGCCCGGCATCCAGCGCGTTGCTCTTATGGTATGATGTCTTGCTTTTATGCGCGCTGTTGCGCCTGATAAGCTTCAGAAGGCATACCCACAACTCGCTTTTGCGCAAGCAGAGCCTACTGTTTATTTTCGCTGTCAGTTTGCCCCTGATCGGCGGTACGACTACCGATTTGATCATGCCGATAGTTGGCTTCACGGGCATACCGTCGTTGGGCGTTACGTTCGGGACGCCAGCGGCATTTTTGATTATCTACGGCTTGCGCCGCTATCAGCTGTTGACGGTCAACCCGACACTATTCTCCAATACAATTTTGTCAATTATGAAAGAATCGGTGGTCGTCACTGACGAGCACTTTGACATCATCTTTACTAACGCCCAGGCTGATGCGTTGCTTGGATTCACGGAAGACCAGAGCAAAAAGTCACTGCTTCACCTTGTCGCCCGGGATTCGCTGCCCACGTTTGAACAGGCTTTCGCTGGCGAGCCGGACAACGAAGCCCTAACCATCGATCGTGTCGATATCGCGCCTGCCCATGATTCCCATATACCAGTGAGGATTACCAGCACCCGTTTACGTGTCGGCGAATACAAGACCCGCGTAATGATATTGGCTGACATTACCCAGGAGCTTCATACCCGCGGTATCATCGAGCACGAAGTCAAAGTCCGCACCGAGGAGCTCAACGAAGCCCGTGCCTACCTGGTCTCGTCCATCAACTCCCTGGTCCAGGGCTTCGCCTTGGTTGACGGGCATGCCAATGTAGTGCTCGTCAACGGCGTGGTCACCAAGCTGCTGGGCGCTAGCAAAGATAATCTAGCCGGCAAACCGTTCGCCGACGCAACGAAGGTCTTGCAGTGGAATGCCGATCTCGGTGCCACGGTCACGAAAGTCATCGAGGAAAAGCATCACAAGCATTTCGAGGCCGCCGCTACTGATGGATCCTTTTATCAGGTGTATGCCACGCCGGTCTTGGCGGGCGAACGGGCGATCGGCGCGGTGGTTCTCGTCCAAGACGTCACCGAGCAAAAGATCCTCGACCGCTCCAAGGACGAGTTCTTCTCTATCGCCAGCCATGAGCTCCGCACCCCCCTGACCGCCATCCGCGGCAACATGAGCATGGTCAAGGACTACTTCCCGGATGTCATGAAAGACGAGTCCCTGGCAGCCATGGTCGACGACACCCACGCCGCCAGCATCCGCCTCATCGAGATCGTTTCCGACTTCTTGGACTCTTCCAAGCTCGAACAAGGCAAGATGGTCTTCAACCTCGCCCCCGTGGAGGTAAAGCCGACCGTCGAAGCCGTTGCCCGTGACCTCGCCCCCATCCTGAAGGCCCACGAAAACACCGTCAAGTTCGACGCCAGCCTCGACAAGCTCCCCAAGGTGAACGTCGACGAGGGCCGCTACCGCCAGATCGTCTACAACCTGTTGAGCAACGCTACCAAGTACAGCCAGGCCAGCACCATCACCGTCACGGCGGACCACGACGCCCATAGCGTCACCCTCCACGTCACGGACACCGGCAAAGGCATCTCCCCCGAGAACCAGAAGCTCCTCTTCCACAAGTTCCAGCAAGCTAGCGACCCCCTCACGAGGGATGACACCAAAGGCACCGGCCTGGGCCTCTACATATCCAAGCTATTGGCCACCCACATGAAAGGCGACGTCTTCCTGGAGCATACCGAAGAAGGCAAGGGGTCTATGTTTGGGGTTAGGGTGGGGAGAGCTGCTTAAACGTTACGCTTTTCCCTTGTGAATACACGACAGTATCAATTAGTTTGTGCTAACAGTACTAGCGCAGGCTGTTAATAACCAGCGCGAAGCAATACTACAAAGGCTAATTCTAGCCTAATGGGTGTCCTGGCTTACGGTTCCCATCAAGGTGGCTTTCGCGATAGCGTGGTCGTCTATAGCTTGACGGACATCTTCCTCTGGTGCGCCGTCGACCAAATCCAACATAGTGTCAAGGGCATATAGTTCGAAGATATACCGGTGTTTGCCGCGCGGCGGGCATGGTGGATAATATCCAATTTTACCGCCGTCATTTTCGCCTTGGACCGCATCGTCGGGCAGCCAGTTTTCGGCAATTGCCTTAGTGTCCGGGTTCAGATTCCATGCTGTCCAGTGCAAAAAGTCGCCATGCGGCGCATCGGGGTCGTGCATGATGATCACCAGGCTTGCGGTTCCATTCGGCGTGTCGTGAACCTCAAACGGCGGGCTAATGCCGCGCCCTTTGCAGGTGTACGCCTCCGGGATGTTGTCGCCGTTGGCAAACGCCGGGCTGGTGAGTTGGAACAATATTTCGTCGTCCATGAATGCTCCTCTGCAGATATTAAGCACACATATTGCTAATGCTTGTCTGTGAAAAAATCCACGCCGCCTAGTTCCGGCGGCAGGAAGCCACTGCCATGAACGAAGCCTGCTTCCCACTTATAGCCTTCGTTGTAGCCTAGTTCTTTCATGAGCTTCGTCGGTGCGTTCCGCAAATGCAATGGGACGGGTGCGTCGGGATATTCACGCGCTGTCGCCAGTGCCTGGGACATGGCGTTGGCCACCACGCGCGATTTCGTGGTCTTGGCGAGTACAGAAGCACAGTGGAACAAATTGTATTGGCATTCAGGCAAGCCGATACGTTCGACTGCCAGGAAGGTCGATACGGCGAGGTTTAGCGCTGCCGGCGCGGCCAACCCGATATCCTCGCTCGCAAAAATGATCATTCGCCGGGCGATGAACTTCGGGTCTTCGCCGGCCTGCAGCATACGTGCCATGTAGTACAGCGCTGCTGTCGCATCACTGCCCCGCAGGCTCTTTATGAACGCGCTAATGACGTTGTAGTGCATTTCGCCGGCTTTGTCGTAGCCGGGCACGCGCTTCTGGGCGGCGGTCTTGACTATCTCCGGCGTTATTTGCTTCCCGCCGGCGAGCTGCATGGACAATTCCAAATTGCCGAGCGCGATCCTGGCATCGCCGCCGGACAGTTCCGCCAATAGGTCGACGCTCTTCGTAGGCAGCAGCTTGGCGGTAAGTTTTAGCGCCTTCGCGGCACGCTTGATGACGGTGATAATGGTAGCTTTGTTCAATGGTTCCAGCACTAGCACACGCGACCGGCTGAGCAGTGGGGTAATGATCTCGAAGCTCGGGTTTTCCGTCGTGGCACCGATCAGCACGATCGTGCCATCTTCGACATAGGGCAGGAACGCGTCTTGCTGGGCTTTGTTAAAGCGATGGATTTCATCGACGAAGAGGATGGTTGTCATGCCGAGCCGGCGGTTTTGCCCGGCGCGTTCTATGACCTTCACGACATCGGCCTTGCCTGCAGTGACCGCGCTCAGTTCCACGAATTCGGCGCCCGTTTCACGTGCGATGATGCGTGCTAAAGTCGTCTTGCCGCTGCCGGGCGGACCCCACAAAACCAGGCTGGTAGGTTGCTTCTTCGCGATGATTTCATGGATAATTTTGCCAGCCGCGACCAAGTGCTCCTGCCCGAGCACGTCGCTCAACTTCTCCGGGCGCATCCGCTCCGCTAGTGGCCTCGTGTCCATGCTAGTTAGTATAGCTGAACCTGCTATCGCGCGCGGTAACGCAGTTGGCGGGCCTGGTCGGCTTCGTCTTCGATCTCGTGTCCGATGATTTCCTCAAGCAAATCCTCTATAGTCACGATGCCGACGATTTTGTCATCTTTTTCCACAGGCATCAGGTGTGACCGCGCGCTGATAAAGCGGCGGAACAACGTATCAAGCGCCGTCCGGCTGCCGACCATGCGGGTTGGGTGCAGCGGCAATTCACTGATAGGATAGCTATGCTCGTCGAAATTCACATCAACCAAGTCTTTCATCATCAGCACGCCGTACACTTTGCTGCGGTCCTTGTCGATAACCGGGATACGGCTCCGGCCGTGCGCCTTGATGTCTTCAAGCAGCAATCCGTCAATGACCGCGTCAGGCGGCAGCCAATACACTTTACGGATGGGGGTCATGATGTCAATTACACGCTTTTCACTCAAGCTGAGCGCCCCAAGCATGATTTCCAGTTCGCTCTCGTCCAGTTCGCTCTCGTCGCTGCTGGCGTGTTCGCCGAAAACCAACCCAAGCTCGTGGCGCGATTGCAAATGCAGCATCTCGGGTCCGAGCAAGGTATCCAGCAGCAGCGCGAGCGGCTTGGAGATAGGATAGGTGCAGAAGATCATCAGGCGCAAGAGCGGCGAAAACCACGCGCAAAAACTGAGTGCGTGCTTCACGAACAGCGCCTGAGGGATGACCTCGCCGAATATAACGATCAGCAGTGTGCTGGCGCCGCCCGCCAGGAAACCGTTGAAGAAGTTGCCAAGCACAAGCGATGTCGCCGAAATGACTGCGACATTCGTCAACAATATTGCCGCCAGGCTGAGGTGGCTGTTCATCCGGAATGGCAGGACCATTGCCGCCTGCACATTGCCCAGTTTGGTCTTCCGCCGCAAATCGCCGACTTTCAGCGACATCAACCCGATGTTCAAGCCCGAGCAAATCGCCGACAGCGCGATCAACACCACGATAACAATGGCGACTTCCAGCGAATGCATCTCAGTAACCCAGCCTACGCATTTCTATTTATTGTACCGGCAGATCATGTCTATGCAAAGCATGTTGCGATGGACTGCTAGCCCGCCTAAAATGGAATGCGTAACCAGGAGGCACTATGGCACAAGCACAGCAACCATCAGGCTTGAATTTCAATATCGACCCGAACAAAACAAAAGTCTTGTACGTCGATTCGTACGTCATATCCAACAACGAGCATGTCGTCGTTTTCAACTTCGCCCAGGCCACGCCGAACCCCGAGCAGCACACCATCGTTTCGCGTGTCGCCATGACCAAAGCCCAGGCCAAAGAGTTCCTGAAGAACCTCAACGACCACATCGAAAAATTCGAAGTCTGATCACTCGCCTTTGAACTTTGCCAGCTCGGCGGCGATTTCGTTGGCCTTTTTGTGCGCGCGGCTAATGCGCATGTTCAGCCCGCTTTCTTTGACTTCAAGGATAGCCGCGATGTCATGGCGTGGCACGTCGTAGATTTTATCCAGCAGGATGCACGCTCGCTCCGTAGCCGTCAAACGCTTGAGCACCTCGCGCATGATGTCCATCTCCGCCAATTGCTCGTCGAACGGAGTCGTGGTGTCAGTGACAATAGCCGTTCCCGGTCCTCCTGCCTCTGCTTTATTGATGTCGGGCAATGGCTGGAAGCCGATCACCTTGCCGCGCCGCAGGTAATCAACGGATAGGTTGTAGGCAATGCTGTAGAGCCATGCCTTCAGGGCACGTTCGCGTATTTCCACGTTCCGGGACAGCGCGGCGAATGCCCGCATAAATGTATCTTGTTCCAAGTCCTGGGCAGACTCTACGTTGCCTACCATGTGCAGGATAAAGCCGTAGATCTGGTCGCGAAAGCGCACGAACACCGCATCAAATTCCTCTGGTCGCACCAAGGGAGTTTGTTCGGCCGGGGACGGCAACGTTTCTTCTGGGCTTCCTGGTGCTTCGTCGGGCGGCTGTTGGTTATCCTGCTCGGCGCTGCCTTCGCCGCCGTCTGGCGGTTGCCCAGAGCTGTCATAATACGCCGTCAAGTATATGGCAAGCTCGCCCAGCTGCCACGGCGGCAATTCTTCGCCACTACGCCTCGGAAACTCAAGTTCAAATTGCATTCACCTATTGTACACAATGATCAGCCGTCGTAGGCAAATCAGCAATCTGACACGAAGATGAATTCCTGCGCGCCGGCGTTCTAAAACAGATAGAAAAATGCTATGCTGAACATAAGTAGGAGTTGCAATGGACGGACTAAGCCGAGATATTACCGAGTTGCAAAAACGAATCATAGCATTTCGTGATGCTCGCGACTGGAAGCAGTTCCACAATGCGAAAGATCTGGCTATTGCGCTGAACCTGGAAGCAACAGAGGTCATGGAGCATTTCCTTTGGAAGACCGACGCCGAAATAAAGGAATATCTGAAGACGCACAAGATTGACGTGGCCGAAGAGCTGGCTGATACACTCTACTGGGTGCTGCTGATGTCGCACGACCTTGGCATTGATTTGGCTGACGCGTTTGACAAGAAAATGGCCAAAAACGAAGCCAAGTACGACGTAGAAAAATCCAAAGGCAACCACAAGAAATATACGGAGCTTTCTGAGTGATCGTCTACTCTGCTACAAAACGCGATTTCATGAACGACGTTTTAAGCGGCGATGTTGATAAGAGAATCCTCAGCTCATTTGTTCGTGAATTGGGCCATTCTACTGCAAAGAATGAAGTTACTTCATGGCGCAACTCCATGATGTATATGCACAACGTCATGCTAGATTCGGACATTCCGGATGACGCTGGCGTTGCTATAGAGTATAAGATTCCGCAGACTGCCAAGCGCATTGACTTCATCTTGACTGGTGCCGACGCAGAAAATAAAGAAGCCGCAGTCTTAGTTGAACTAAAGCAGTGGAGTAGCGCGGAGTTGACGGGCCAAGATGCCGTAGTGCGAACTTTCATAAATGGGGGAATGCGTGACGTCAACCATCCGTCGTATCAAGTCTGGTCCTATGCTGCTCTACTCCAAGACTTCAATGCTACCGTGCAAGACGAGGCTATAATTCTTCAGCCGTGCGCGTATCTGCACAACTACGAGCCTGACGATGTAATCACAAACGCGTTCTACGATGAACATCTTAAAAAAGCGCCGGTCTTTCTCAAGCCTGACGCGCTCAAACTACGTGCGTTCATCAAACAGTTTGTTAAGTATGGCGATAAGCGCAATCTTCTTTATCGCATTGAGCACGGGAAGATTCGGCCCTCAAAGAACCTTGCCGATAGCCTTGATTCAATGCTCGCCGGGAATCGGGAGTTTGTGCTTATCGATGAGCAGAAGCTAGTGTACGAGACGGCGCTGAAGCTGGCGGAGGAATCGGGCGACGAGAATAAGAATGTGCTTATTGTTGAAGGCGGTCCAGGTACGGGCAAATCTGTGGTCGCGATTAACTTATTGGTTGAACTGACCAACAGAGGGCAAGTGACGCAATATGTTACCAAAAATTCTGCGCCACGCAAGGTTTATGAAGCCAAATTGACTGGCAAGCTAACCAAATCTAGGATTTCTAATCTGTTCACATCGTCAGATTCGTTTTACTCTCTCGGTCCGAATACCTTCGACTCCTTAATTATCGACGAAGCACATCGCCTTACCGCTAAATCTGGTATGTATAGCAAAGGCGAGAATCAGATTAAAGAGCTTATTGATACCGCGGCCTTCACAATATTCTTCTTGGACGAGGACCAGCGTGTGACTCTGAAGGATATTGGTGAAAAGTCTGAGATCCTCAGGTGGGCTGAGAGTTTAGGCGCCAACGTGCAGGAAATGAAGCTAGAATCTCAGTTTAGATGCAATGGCTCAGATGGTTATCTTGCCTGGCTTGACGAAGTTCTGCAGATACGCGAAACAGCGAACGAAACGCTTGAAGGAATTGACTATGATTTTCGTATCTTTGACGATCCGCAACAGCTTCATGACCTCATCATCGAGAAGAATAAAGCAGCCAACAAAGCACGCATGTTGGCCGGTTATTGCTGGAACTGGAGCAATAGGGATCCGAGCCGCAAAGACATTGTCATTGGCGATTACGCAGCAAGATGGAATTTGTTAGAACATGGTCAGGCGTGGCTAATACATCCGGAGTCGGTTAATGAAGTCGGATGTATACACACATGCCAAGGGCTTGAACTTGACTACGTAGGCGTCATTGTCGGCCCTGATTTAGTTATCCGAAACGGGAAAGTTGTGACAGACGCTACGAAGCGTGCTAGCACAGACAAATCCGTGTATGGATACAAGAAAATGTACAAAGAAAATCCTGAGCAAGCAGAGGCAATTGCCGACATGATAATCAAGAACACATATCGAACCCTTATGTCGCGCGGCACCAAAGGCTGCTACATCTTTTGCACTGACTCAGAGACCCAAGCATACTTTAAGCAATGGTTGCATGATGCTCCGCAAGATAAATATTTGCCGAGCGACGATACGTTGCTAATCACTGAGGCGTAAGATGAACGTCAAGCTGCTAGCCAAAGAAGATCGCCCAAGGGAAAAGATGTTGGCACGCGGCGAGCAGGCTCTGTCTGATCTGGAACTATTGCAGGTCGTGATCGGTAGTGGTGTGCATGGCGCGGATGTAACGCAAATATCGAAAGAGATTCTGAAGCTGTTGGAGGCCCAGAATGGTAAGATCAAACTGGAGCAACTTCTTAAAATCAAGGGCGTTAGCACAGCAACGGCTACAAAGCTGCTAGCAGGTTTGGAACTGACCAGCCGCTTCGTGAAAACCGGCATGAAAATCCAAAATTCCACTGACGTTTTGCCACTGGTAGCTGACTTACGCACGAAGAAGCAAGAACATTTCGTGGTGCTGACACTGGATGGTGCCAACCGATTAATTGAACGGCGTACGGTGAGTATTGGTACGCTCAGCGCTAGCCTCGTCCATCCGCGCGAAGTATTCGCTGACGCCATTGCCGACAGAGCGGCCAGTATCATCGTCGTGCATAACCATCCTGGCGGCAGCCTTGAACCCAGCAACGCAGACATCGAGGTAACTAAACGATTACGCGAAGTCGGAACGCTAGTTGGAATTAAGCTTCTTGATCACATAATTATTACGCATGTCGATCATATAATTGTTAGTTGAAACTAGCTTGGTGCTACTATGTGAACTCATTGGTCGTAGATCTCATTAATTGGTATTAATGCGCAGTTTATGTGCAATGGCTTTAAGAAGAGATGATTTGTGCTGTTTGCGTTGAACAGCGGCTGAGTATTGATTGATCAGAGCCATATCGCGCTTTTGCTGAAGCTTAGTCTGAGCTGAAGACATACCTGGTAACCACATGATCTGACTCTTATTAATCCGATAGTGCGAGTTACAGGCAAGTACACCGTTCCCAACCGAGGGGTTAAAACTCACTGTTTCGCCATCGTAAGTTAACGACCAATCAGTAGGTGACAATGGCAGGGGTACTAATTGTCCGCAGCCGGATGCACAGCGGTGCACGGTCATCCTGTAGGGGATTGAGATATATAGATGGTCTTCTTCGATAGATTCAGCATGTGGTATGGCGTCAACGAAATGTACCTGCATCACTTGATGATCCGATCGTCCTGGCTAAAATACATTGCTTGGTATTTGTCTGGCATGTCGTCGGCGTAAAATCCAATGTATTTCTTCCACCGCATCACTGCTTCGCATGCATTCCGAGCGTTTACTTCGGCAATTTGTATATTTGTCGTGTACAAATCGTCATTGATGTCTCCGAACGATAGCAGGTCTATAGCTGAGGCGGGCGCATTTTTCGCAATTAGTGTCGTCCTTGTTGTAGCCTCCAGCAGGTTACCGTTCGGCCTATTGGAGAGTTCAATACCGGTATCAATGAAAGGAACTTGGACGACATGCAGGTGCTCGGCGATAATCTTACGGCTAGGGCCAGAATCGATGCAAACAAATACAAAGTCCAATCCATCTAGCTCGCTGACGTTATCTGTTGTCACATGATATGTGTGCGGATATATGCCAGCTCGCATTACGTTGTACTTTTTATGATAATACGCAACTTTGGTTTGACCTTGCTTAAGGTCGTCCAGTGAGGCTGCGCCCGGTGAACGAAAAGCAGTGTGGTTCTCGTATGTATCGCCATCAAACAAATGTATTTCTGCAACCGACGTCTTTGCGACAAGGTCCAGCACGTACGACCCAGTGCCACCCAAGCCAATAATGCCGATTTTGCACTGCCGGAATCTGTTAGCCTGCTCGACGATGCCGGCGCGTGCGGCATTGGTGTCAGCGTACCGAAATACTACTTCTTCAACGCGTTCGATGGGCTTAAATATCCTGGACCTAGCTTCAGGATTGATAACTTGTGCTTCTCGGCAAATCAGTGACTCGTAATGCTTGAATTTCTTGTAGCAGTCATCCAGTTCTTCGCCGTCGACTGGGTGATTCGAAAACTGGTAATTGCTTTGAACCGTTTCGCTAAGTCGGTTGTTAGTTGGTCTCTCCGTAAGCAAGTTGATCATCTTTTCGCCGGTGGCAGTGCAAGGAAACTGACCCATGAACTCGATTTGATGATCGCCGACACTTAACCGTTCGCCACTGATAGTGACGGCTATGATGAGCTTACCATCGGCGACATCTCCATTCGGCGTAACATAGGGAACGTTGTTTATGACAACATGGCTCGGAAGTAGTGTAACGTGGTAGCCTTCTTGAACTAGCCGCGCAACCGCCGGATCAAGATCGAGTGGAGTGTTTGACACGAAACTCCATCCCATCCCTGATGTGCAGCGGTTTGCTGTTCGGCCCCAGGAAACCTTCCTCGTCACTCTCGCCCCTGAAGTATGCAACATTAAAGGTAATGTTGTCGCCAGTAGGCGGGTTGCCATCATATGCTAGATCGACTACCTGTTGATATGTAATCTCATGCTCGTCCCACTTATGTTCTGTTCCGTTCACAATGATCGTGTATTGTTTTGATTGTGGCATATATCCCCTCTAGTATCTACTTAAATATACGTTAGCGTGTCGGTGTGTGACTCCGAGGCCATCCTCCACGTTGTTGCCTTCATTGTAGCATACTTTGTACGTATACAAAGAAAAATAGTTGACTAAAATTGTGGAATTTGCTACGATTAGGGCATCTTAAAGCTAATCGGTGGGTGAACGATATATGAGCTTTGCATCTAAGATTCAACAATTACGCAAGAATGCTGGCCTCAGCCAGGAAGAGGTCGCTAAGGGCATAGGCATGGCGCGGGCGACCTATGCCAGCCTGGAGGCTGAGCGGCGAGAGCCGGACTTGGGCGAGCTGCGCGCTTTGTCGCAATATTACGAGATCAGCATCGAGGAACTCATCAATGATGCGCATGCTGACCGCGTGAGCGAACCGGCCGTTGCGTATAACGCGCAAAGAGAACTCGAAATTATCCCGCGGGATTTGAATCCGCAAGCCAATCCCGAGAAATTGCGCGAAGTGCTATTGTACGTCTTGGGAAAAGTCGGCGCCAAGCCGAATGTCGGCGAAACAGTGCTGTATAAGCTGCTGTATTTCATAGATTTTGATTATTACGAAAAATACGGCCAGTCTATCACCGGGTTGACGTACGTGCGCAATCACTTCGGGCCAACGCCAACAATGGCCTTTGTGGATGTGGTGAAACAAATGGAATCAAATGGCGAGTTGGAAGTCGTTTCTACCAAATTCTTTAATAATACCCAAAAGAAGTACTTGCCAACCCAGAAGACAGACCTTCACTCACTCAGCGCAAAAGAGCTGGCACACATTGACCAAGAGCTGGCTCGCCTGTGCGACAAAACAGCTGGCGAGCTCTCGGAATTGTCACATTATGACACTCCGTGGGTGGTCGCAAAGCAAGGGGAGCCGCTTAGTTATAGAGATGTTTTCTACCGAACCAATCGAACTGCAGTAACTGAGCCGGATGATGAACTTTGAACAGACGCCCGAGTTCGCTAAAGACCTGAAGCGCCTGAGCAAAAAGTGGCGCTCGCTACCTAGCGATATAGAATACGTCAAACCTCGGATCGAAAGTCTCTATACTCCACGGGAAGATATAGACCTAGAGCAGTATCGCTCCGACTTCTTTGGGGGCAAGGGCGCGACGATTCTACAATCTGCTGAAGGATACGAAGTCGTGAAGATGCGACTCGATGTCGCAGCGCTGAGTACTAACAACAAAGTTCGTTTGGTATTTGTGGCTGTTGTTACTGAAAACAAAGTAGTATTTATCGAGTTGTATGCGAAAAGCGAAAAAGACCGCGAAGACGCCAAACGTATCAACCGGGCGGTTGGCATATTGTGGTAGGCTTCGGAGCTCATTATCCAACAGATCAGAAAAATGTAATATAAAATTGATCCATGAACATTTACTTGGATATTGATGGGGTGCTGCTGGCGAACGAAAAGCAGGCGGCGATGCATGCGGATGAATTTCTGCAGGCGGTGCTGGCGAAATATCCGGATTCGACGTATTGGCTAACGACGCATTGCTGGCGTGGGGAAAACCGTACAATGGAAGTGCTCAGGCCGGTGCTACAGGCAGAGACGACGGAATTGGTCAAGAAAATAAAACCAACCGATTGGGGCGACCTGAAGACTGACGCGATAGACTTTTCACAACCATTCAAGTGGTTCGACGATGATTTACTACCTGCAGAACGACAAATTCTAACCAACCATAACTCGCTCGGCAGCTGGATCGAGGTAGATCTCATGCGAAATTCGTTCCAGCTGCGAGAGCTGACCAAAAGCCTGTAATTGCACCAGCCTACGAGGGTATTGTAATTATAAGCGCTTTGTGTTATAATCTACGTTGTATTTTGATTTTGGGGACATCTGGGAAGATATGGCTACGAATACACAGCGTTCTGCCGAAAACGGGAAGACAACTCTGTCGAGGAAGGGCTTCCTTTGGCTACTTGTGGTCGGCACAGCTGCTTTGGCTGGTTGTCGTCCTTCGCCTGATGATCAACGCAAAATTGACCTCGACGCGACAGCGACTGCCGCAAGCGGCAAGCCAGTGACGAACGAAAAACTGGGTAAATTTGGACCGGAGACAATCCGAACATTGGCACAGGCAGTCGGCATAATCTCGGTTACGGGACCGGAAAGGCAAAGTGCGAAGGGTGATACTGGTACGTGCTGGTATGTCCAACTTCCTGATGGGCGGCAGGGTAGTAGAGTAGTGTCGGCAGCACACGTATTCCTTAATAAGGATGCCGGTACTGACCCTGCCACAGCGACTTTCATTGCTGTAAATCAACCCATCAACCCCCAGGCTACGGTTCTTGAATTCGCAGGGCCAGTCCCCGGCCAGATTGCAATTCCTCAGGGGTATACGGAGAGTCTGGCGCACGGAAAGCCGGATCCTCGTCACGATCTAGGTGTATTTACGCTCGACGCATACAATGCCCCGCCGTTTGCTCTTGGCTTTGACCCGGCCTACCAGCCGCAGCCTGGTGAACAATTACTGGCCTTGGGCTATCCGCACGAGCTTATTGGCTATTATCCTGATACACAAGATATTGATTCGGCGAGAACTGTTATGAGCGTGTCGCTTGCGACGGTTATCTCGATAAATAATGATGGCATTCTTGTGCAGTGCGAGGCAGACACAGGGCAGAGCGGCGGACCATTGATTGCTGAGCGTGACGGTCAATATTTTGCTGTCGGTGCCCTAACCGCTAAAAGTGAGTTGGATGCAAAGCAGGCATATATGACCCCGCTATCCGACCTTCCGCCGCTTCTCACGTAAACGACTCTTTGTGTAATTGCGCATAGCGCAAAGCCTGCCAAGGGCCTTATAGTAAGTATGTAACTGAAGGAGGCGGCGATGGATGACGAGCGGCGAAGTGAAACGACAATTATTAAAAAGTACGTGAACAACGGCGGGGGCGCGGGGTTCGCGTATTTCCTGGGAATGGTCGGGGCGGCGGTGTACTACGTGCAGCAGTCAGCTACGTTCGCTGGCGACGTTATCGGCTTGCTAAAAGCGCTAGTTTGGCCGGCGTTCGTGGTGTACCGGATACTGCACGGCTGATTGGTTATAAAACGCGGGTTTCTATTCCGGCTCTTTGCCGATATAGCCACTGGCTGCCAAGCCTATGAGCGCGGCGCCGCCGGCGAGCAGTAGTTTGAGCTGTGTTGCGTTGGCGGCAAGGTGCTCGCCGAGTTGCTGGAATACGTATTCAGTATTTGGTCCGATATTTGCAACCGCCTGGCCGAAATTGGCAGCTGCGCCGCCTGCTGCTTGGACGAACCCTACAACTTGTGGTCCCCATTCGGGGTAGGTGACGCCTGCCGCTGTCATGGCGAGCAGGGAAACAAGGGTAATAACGGCGATTTTGGTCCCCGACCCGCTTGCTTCTGGTTGCTTGGCTATCTCTGCCATTTTCCCTCCTCCGCGTGGTTATATGACCATTGTATACCAAACGTGCCAAGCAGATGGCATGGCGCGATACAGTTTATTCGGCTGGTGTTGGTTGGGGTTGGGGAACCGGTTCTGAACGAACTGGCTCGACAGTGATGGGGTCACCACCATCGATTTTTTGTGCCACCTGATCAGCAAGTCTGCCCCATTTTCGGATGGCTGGGTCGGTGTAATCATTGAACGAAGGTATAACAAATGATTCCGATGGCTGTTCGGCATCAGCCTGTTGGTGTTCTACCAGCCTGTTGCGTATAGCAATGGCGGTTCCCAAGCCAACTAAGCATAACCCCACCACTCCAACATCATGTCCACGTTCAATAACTGGTTGCGCATGCTGCCCGAGCTCGAAGAATTGTTGCCCGATCCAGTTGCCTATAGGGTTCCGGACGGGTTCGGTGGCACGCTCAATACTATCTAATGACTTATCTAGCCACAAACCTGCGCCCGTGAGTATCACCGCTGCTGCCGTTATGCAAAATACTCCTCGCGAAGTTGGCCGCGGAAACAAATCGAGAATATTATGAGCCATAAGAAACACACCTTTGAATTACTCAAAATACAATGAGATTGATAATACCACCCCAAGTATTTGACGTCAAGTAACCAGTATTGCAGAGGTATCAGCAGTTGCAACCCGGTGAAGGTAATGTATCGTTAAAAAATATCGTCAACTGTCCCATCGGGATCCCCGAGGTATACACTAATGTCCTCGATCGGCGGACCGCTTAAATCTAGTCCTGACGGATCAGTTGCTTGGGTCCAGGCTGGCGGTGCTGGCTTGGGGGCAGGTTTGCGTCCCTTGGCGCCAGCGTGCCTTGGCTTTGTGACCGGATTAGCGGGAGTAGCGGTAGCACCGGAGCCTGGTTGGGGGTGTGACCCTGCAGCTAGCTGGTCAATAAATGCCATGATCTGTTTTTCTTCCATGGGTGGCCCACCAAGGGAGGGCAAACGCTCCAATTTTTTGGTGCCGCCGCGGGGCTGCATGGGCGCAGCCGATTGCGGCGCTTTGTCTTCATCGTCAATAATAGGTTCAGCGGTATCCAGGGCTCCGTCGATGAGTTGCCTATATAGCGTCGTGAAACGTTCGCGGGCACGCATGAGACGCATTTTGATTGCGGACGGTGAAACATCAAGAGTTTCGGCAATCTCCGCGCAAGAAAGACCATCGCGTTCATACAAAAGCAGGACGGCAGCGTACTTTGGCGGCATGCGCTTGAGCACTTTTGAGATTGCATCGCGGTCGGCGGCCGCTTGCTCGAACATGCCGCCATCATAGGCAGGACCACCGAGCAAAGTACCTGGCTCAAGCATAGCTGCCGTCAAAGCTGAGCCAGGGTTTTCTTTGCTTGTGGCAGACCCTTCACGCAGGCCAGAGCCAAGGCCGCTACCATCAGGAAAGAGCGACAAGGGCACGAAGCTAATAAGCCGTCGCCGGCGCAAAGCATCGGTAGCGGCGTTGTGAGCAATGCGGTAGACCCATGATTTTAATGCTTTCCCGGCGACAGTGTCTCCAGCCAGAAGCGCCTTATAGACTTTGACGAATACATCTTGTGTTATGTCGGCTGCTTGCTCGGGGTTATCAAGCAAATGGTACATGTATTTGAAAATAGGCGTTTGGTATCGACTGTACACGTCTTCAAAATCTGCTAGCGTGATACGCGGTTGGCTCGCTTCCGCTACGGCAGCGGCTGCAAAGTCGGAGCTTTCTGGGAGGATAGGTTCAATTGGCTCATCCGTTTCTGGATTAGGCTCCGCCGGCTCTGCTTCCTGCGCGTCAGGGCGAAGAGCCAGGTTGCCGGCGCCAGCTATGACGTTTAGCTGCACCGCCGGGCGGGAATCTTCAATTTCTTCAGGGTATGTTGCCATGCCTGCTCCTTGCTTGATATGAATGTAACATACTTGGCATCGGGGCGAAACCTAGGCTTTTCGCACGGTGAGGCATTTCACAGCGATAGTTAGATGGTGGTGCTGTAATGAAGAGGCAAACGCGTGGTACGATAAAGCTAAAGCAACGAAGGAGGGGGGAAATGAAATTTTTCAAGGCAATGGTTGTCGGCTTGGCATTAGCGGTGCCGGTGATCGGCGGGGCTGCTGTCGTGCATGCCGATAGCGAGCAATCGGGCACGGACGTTATTGTGGCGCGCGGTACTACTGTCAATAAAACGCTGTTTGCTTTTGGATCGACGGTAGATATCGCCGGCACGGTTAATGGGGATGTATTCTGTGCGGGGCAAAGCGTCTCGATCTCTGGCACAATTAACGGCGACGTGTTGTGCGCCGGCCAGAGCGTGCAGGTAAGCGGGAAAGTAAATGGCAGCATACGTGTCGCCGGCCAGAGTGTCACATTGGACGGCGAGGCGGCACGCAACGTGTC
>CAZGPZ010000017.1:0-16599 GCA_964527385.1 uncultured Candidatus Saccharibacteria bacterium
CCTGCGGGAGTCGAACCCGCGATTTCTAGGATGAGAACCTAGCGTCCTGGACCACTAGACGAAGGGGCCTCTCGTCGGAACCTACGGCCAAGCCTCGTTTTGCCGCTCGTGGCAAAAGCTTCTGCCTTAGCCTATGTTCCTCCTCATAAAATTCCATTCAATCGCATTCGCTCCTTGGATTGGAATTTTGTGCAAGCCGCAAAACTGCAGCAACAGCCGAAAACGGAACGGATTTATCTTACCACATCTGTTATTTGACGTCTAGTGCAGGCGCTCGCGCTAGGAAATACTTGTTTCTAGCAGTGATATATGTGATAATAATGCCTCAACATGCATCGAGGTCTTAGTAAGTCAGCGTATATGGCATTCGCTGAAGGCAACAAGTGGTATCCGACGACGGCGTACGGGCTCATTAGTTATATTGGCGCTGAAATTGTCCGGGGCCTCCAGGCAGGGGACTATTCCCTCGGCCAATTGGAAGGATTGAAGATGTCCGGCCAGCAGCTCGGACTGCTCGCCCGTTTTGCCGAAATGCAGCATGGGGCTTACGGTGTTAAATCCATCCAACCCCATCCATTAGGTCATCCCAGCAAGCCATATAATTATAATATTCAACACCAGTGGATACGGTCGATTGCGGCAAGTAAACAGATTATCTTTTCCTGCCTGGCCGGGGAACTTATCCCGTACGGGGTGGCAGCGTACGGCTACTTTCGCGCACGCCACCAGGATTCAATTACCAACCTGGAACGTAGCGACACTTACAAGACGGGCCTGGCTTCACTTCAACTGCTGTATGGCGCGCTTGTCGGCGTCTTGGACGAACGGGATACACGACGTGATTTAGCAGTCCCAAGGCGAGCAGCACTTGGCTTATACAACGACCGGGATCACCCTATCGTTCGCGATTATGATGACCGGATCAAAGAACGCCTGCGCGCTGCCGCGAGCGAAACCGCAAGCCAGCATGCCATGCTGCCACAACAATTAGACCTATTCTTGCGAGCAGCTGAGCTCGCCGAACCAGAGCCTGTGCTGCCCAGCAACCCAGCCTAGCCAACAGTGCACGGTGGACCAGCCATAAGCATTTGCATAATGGCGGCATTCCACCGATAATTAATAATGAAATCCTGCTTCCGGCAATGCAGCAACAAGAATTATTCATTATTTTGGGCATAGGTATCGTGGCGCTCGCCGTAGTGGTTTTTATTGTCATAACGGTGGTCAAATACCAGCGCGCGGAGGGCACGAAAACGCACGCCAGCAAGCTGGCGAGCTCGCTGCACGACGAACGGATGCGCTCGAATATTATTATCAATGCCATAGACGACGGGGTGGCGCTAGTCGACGACCAGCAAACGATCCAACTATTCAACCCCGGCGCTGCCCAGATTACTGGGTGGACCGCGGGCGACGCGACCGGTTTGGCATGGAACGCCGTTTTCAAGTTCGTCAACGCCAAGGGCGAGCCCATGGACAGCACGCACGAGCCGATGGCACGGCTGCTAACCACCAAAGAAACGGTGCGTGATAATGCTGCCAACCTGATGACAAAATCAGGCAAAATAATCGCCACGAACCTGATGCTATCGCCAATCATGGACGACCAGAAAACGTTTACGGGCGCGGTGTGTATTTTCCGCGATGTCAGCGAGGAGCGGCAAGAGGAAGCGCAGCGCGCTGAATTCATCAGCACCGCATCCCACGAGATGCGCACGCCGGTCGCGGCTATCGAAGGCTATTTGTCATTGGCGCTGAACGACAAGGTCAGCACCGTCGATGCCCGGGCGCGCGGCTACCTGGAAAAAGCACATTCCAGCACCGAGCACCTGGGCAAGCTGTTCCAAGACCTGCTGACTAGCGCCAAAGCAGAAGATGGCCGCCTGGCGAGCCACCCCGATGTCATCGAAGTCGGGTCGTTCCTCGAGCAACTCACTAACGACCTGCGATTCGCAGCAGAGAAGAAGAACCTAGGAGTCGAATTTATATTCGGCCAGAACCATTCGAACGATGGCAGCACCGCGGCCTCGGGCGACAAGATCGTCAATCCGCTGTATTACACCTACGCGGACCCCGACCGAGTGCGCGAAGTCATCACCAACATTTTCGACAACGCCGTCAAATACACCGAGTCCGGCAAGATTTCCATCGGGCTGACCGGCAACGACCAAGTCGTCCAGTTTTTCATCCAGGACACCGGCATCGGCATCCCGCCGGAAGATATCCCGCACATGTTCCAGAAATTTTACCGGGTCGACAGTTCGGCCACCCGGACGATCGGCGGCACGGGGCTGGGGCTGTTCATTTCGCGCAAAATCGTCGAGCTCTATGGCGGCAGAGTATGGGTAGAGAGCGAGCTGGGCAAGGGCAGCACATTCTATATCAACCTGCCGCGCGTTACCAGCTCCCGCGCCGAGGAATTAAAGACCAAGGCATCCGAATCCAACATCCTCCAACCGGTGATCACCGCTACTTAAGCCCCAAACCCGCGCGTGGTACAATACAATTAACCATAAACAATAACGCTAGGAATAAAAGGACAAGCTCACATGGCGTCAAAAATACTGTTGGTGGAAGACGACAATAACCTGCGGGAAATTTACGAGGCGCGGCTAATGGCCGAAGGTTACGCCATCGTGACCGCCAAAGACGGCGAAGAAGCGCTAGTCGTCGCCAAAGCGGAGAAGCCGGATTTGGTCGTTTCTGATGTCATGATGCCGCGCATCAGCGGTTTTGAGATGCTCGATATCCTGCGCAATACCGAAGACCTGCGCGACACCAAAGTCATCATGCTGACGGCGCTCGGCCAGGCCGACGATAAAACACGCGCCAACAGCCTCGGCGCTGACCGCTATCTGGTGAAGTCGCAGGTTACCCTGGAAGATATAGTCAAAGCAGCGCACGAGCTGATCGGCGATGACAGCCCGGCTCCGGCTACGCCTACGCCGCCAGCGCCCGCCGCGCCAACGCCAGCGCCACCGGCCACACCGGTTACGCCGCCAGCGCCGCAGCCGCCGATGCCTGCCGCCCCGCCGCAACCGGTCGCGCCGCCGATGCCGCCTGCTGCATCCATGCCCGAACCATCGGCTCCACCGACAGCGGCATCACAGGATGACGCCGTGCTGGCAAATGCCATGAACGACCTCGCCGCCAGCGCCGCACCTGCTATGCCAGCGCCAGCCGCCGCGCCAATGCCAGCTACGCCGCCAGCGCCTGAACCTCCCGTGCCGCCGATCCCGGCAGCTGAGCCGGCAGCTTCCGCTCCGACGAACGACAACGTGCAAATAGCCAACAAGAAAATTATCCAACCACTCAACAGCGTGCCCAAGCAAAATATCCACGACCTCCTTGCCCAAGAAGAGGCAAAGGATGCTATGGGACAGGCCGCGCCAATACCGCCGACACCACCAGCTCCCGCCGCGCCGGCCGCGTTGAACCCTGACATGCTCAATATGCCAACGTCACCCATGCCGCCTGCCGGGCATGTCGTCGGGCCAAATACGCCCCCATCTCCTCCGTCGGACCCAAGCAACATCGCCCTGTAGAGCTTACAGTCCTTAGCGTTTAGCTACTAGCAATAGCAGTAAGTCAGACACGTTTCAGGCTAGCCGCTACGGACTAATAGCTATAAGCTAGTCTTATGCGCTTGAATAAATTCCTAGCCCAGGCTACTGGTATGGGTCGCCGGCCGGCCGATATGGCCATAGCTCAGGGCAGAGTCCTGGTTAATAACCAGCCGGCGACCCTCGGGCAAGATGTTGAGATTACCGACCTGGTGTCGCTTGACGGCCGCCATTTGCGCACCGGCACTGCTCCTGTCGTTACTATCATGCTAAACAAGCCAGTGGATTACGTCGTCAGCCGCAATGGTCAGGGCAGCAAAACTATCTACGATCTACTGCCTGCTGAATACCAGTCGCTGAAGCCCGTAGGACGGCTCGACAGAGATTCTTCGGGGCTGCTCCTGTTAACTAACGACGGGCAACTCGCGAACCAGCTAACCCATCCCAGCCACCAAAAGGTCAAAATCTACGAAGTTACGCTCAACAAACCGCTCGCGCCGCTCCATCAGCAAATGATCACCGAATACGGCGTCTCACTCGATGACGGCCCCAGCAAATTCCAGCTGGAGCCCTTGAGCGTGAAAAGTCGTGAAAAGTGGCGCGTCATCATGCACGAGGGCCGCAACCGCCAGATCCGCCGCACCTTCAAAGCGCTCGGCTACACTGTCACGCGACTCCACCGCACGCAATTCGGCCCGTACCAGCTTGGCGACTTGGCACCTGGCAAAGTTCGCCCTGCGTAGCCAGACAGGCGGCTACTCCCCGTGGTTTTGCACGACTAGGATGGCAGCCATGCCTGCTTCGTCCTGTACATTCTCATTCTTGAAATCCACTGTCACCAACGCCCCCATGGGTACCGTCATCGGGCCTGGACCGCCGTCAGGCGTCTCGATAGCAGTAACTTCAGCATCGAACGCGCTGTGATGCCAATCGTTTCCGTCACGAAAATTATTTGCCCTAAGCGTGAGCCGTGCCAATTCACGCACCGTATCGGACTTACCGTCGGGTGATAAGGCCCGGCCAACTAACGCGCACCAGAACTCCTGGGGTTTGGCCTTGCCGCCCTGGCGCGTGCACCACCACACGAGATCGATGCATTTGCCGGCGTCAGCGTGGTTGAGTAGAATCTGCCACTCCATGGATAAATTTCCCCGACTGTAGCGCGCTACTTAGGTTGCCGGGAACGCGCATCGTGCAATGCCATCCGGATCAGACCATGGTCTGACAAGCCTTCGCCGCCCTGTTGGCGGGGTGCAACCACCCGGTACGATGCCGGCACGACGTTCGCATTGCCATTCACCATGAAATGATCGATGTGCTGGCGCTGCATGATGAGCCGTTGCGCACCAAGCAAACGTAGCACCTTGAGCACGCCGCCCTTGACGATTGGCTGTTCCATGGTTGCATCGTGCCAGCGATCGGCATCGTGCAAACCAGTTAGCTGGTTGAGCGAATCGTCTGCCAAGAGGCTCAGGTCGCCGCCGACAACAACGCCATCGCTGCTGCGTCCTGGTTGGGCAAGATGCTTCTGGTAGCCGTTGGCGCCCGAGCGGACTGCCTTGGCGCCCGCTACCCGGGCAGGTGAACTGGCATCCGACGCATGCATAAGATATGCTCGCGTCGAGACCCTTCCTAGGTCAACAATAAACCCGTTGCGCTCGCCGAAGACAGCCGTCGAGACGGCAATGTCCGGGCGTTTGCGGGCAATGACCGCCTGCCAGTGCTCGTTCCGGGCCGTTCGATCGGGTGACATATCTTGGATATGCAGCGCATAACCTTCGCCATCGAGCGCCCGGCCGATTTCATTCATCCGGCGTCGGGCAAGCTTCTGCTCATCAGCGCTTGAGCCACGGCCAAGCATTTCCGCGACATATACCGCGCTGGCACGTTGCTGCAGCACCAAGTGCAATGCCTCGCGCCACCGGTCGGTACCGAATACGTTCGCGGCATCCCATGACGCCACCACGTCGTAGGGCTCTTCCGGCAACATCGGCGGGTATTGGCCCGTTTCAATCGTCGGCATCGGAAGCCTGTCCCAATCTGTATGCATGAAAATTATCTTAACATAATTACACTATTAAATCAACTAGTAACATGTGCAGCAATATGGAGCGCCATTCACTCCCATCTGTTATAATGCCAATTTAAGGAGAACTGTACGCTGCGCCGGGGCAAACTCACCCTCAGTATCCAGATATTGCCCGTCGCGAAGCTATATAATGCAAATCATGCACAATAAACTGCCGATAGTCGCTATTGTCGGGCGGGCTAATGTTGGCAAGTCCAGCTTGTTTAACGCTATCCTGGTGCGCCGCGAGGCGATCGTCGCCGACGAGCCAGGCACGACCCGGGACAGCACCATGGCAAAAGCCGAATTCGACGGGCGGCAGTTCTGGCTCGTCGATACTGCCGGGGTCAAAGACCCGTCTGACGACTTTGAATTCACCATCCAGGAACAGATCACCCAGGCTGCTGACAGCGCTGATGTCATCTGGGTGGTCACCGAAGCGAATGTCATGATCACCGATGAAGACCGCCGCGTGGCCAAAATGGCGCTCAAGACCGGCAAGCCGGTATTCCTGGTCGTAAACAAGATAGACCAAGCCCGCAAAACCGATGTCGTCGCAAATTTCCAGCGCCTCGGCATCAAGCCAATCATCGGCACGAGCGCGACGCACCGTGAGGGCATCCAGGAGCTTCTGGAACGTCTCGTCCACGTCATACCACAGGCGACACTCCAAGAAGACGACAACCGCCTCCACATCGCCCTCTTAGGCCGTCCAAACGTCGGTAAATCAGCATTGTTCAATGCGCTGGCCCAGAAGCAACAGGCGATTGTCGCCGACCGTGCTGGCACGACCCGCGACGTTAACCGTTCTGTCGTCAAGGTTGAGAGCCGCGAGATAGAACTCATGGACACCGCCGGCATCCGCCGCCCGGGCAAGATCGAGCGCGGCGTCGAGCATTTCAGCGTGTTGCGCTCCATCGCCGCAATCGAACAAGCGGATGTCTGCATCCTTCTGATGGACGCCAATGAGCTGAATGTGCAATTGGACCAGAAGATCGCCGGCATGATCAAGGACGCTGGCCGTGGGCTTATCCTGGCCGTCAGCAAGTGGGACTCACTCGAGGAGAAATCACCCTACAGCCGCGACCAACTTGCAGCCCATATTACCCAGACGTTCGACTTCGTCCCCTGGGCACCGCTTATCTTTACTAGCGCGGTGACAGGGCAGAACGTCACCAAGCTCTTCAGCCTAGCACTGGAGATAGATATCGAGCGCAAGAAGCAGGTCAAGACGACAAGCCTCAACCAATGGCTTCGGCAGGTTGTCGACAAGCATCCGCCGGCAGGGCTCAAAAACCGGAACCCAAAGCTGAACTACATGGTCCAAGAGGACGACAACCCAATCCCGGCATTCAAAATCTTCGGCTCGCAGACCAAATTCCTGCACTGGAGCTACCGCCGGTACATGGAGCACGAACTGCGCGACAAGTTCGGCTACCAGGGAACACCGGTACAACTATGGTTTATTGAAAAGCACGTTGCCCACAAGCACGGCCAGAGCCCGACGAAAGAACTGAACTAAGATGCCACCGGCACAGCTCGCCATATACGGCACTGTTGCATTCTTCATGTCAATCTTGAGCGGGATCGCCGGCGCGGGCGGCGGGTTTGTCATAACCCCGCTTGCTATCTTGCTTGGATTAAGCCCCGCCCAAGCGGTCTCCAGCGGCAAATTCAACGGCGTCGCGCTAACTATCGGGTCGCTTTCGGGCCTGCGCAAGCAAAAAGGGCGTGTCTCCAAACGGACCGTACTAGCCATTATGGTACTGGCATTTGCCATTGGCCTAGTCGCGCCATACCTCATAAAGTCGCTTGAAAGCCGCTGGTACCAGCTGGCCCTCGGGATCATCATCCTTGTCATGATCCCGATCGTCATTTACAAGCATATCGGCACGATACCACGCGTGGCATCACCGGCACGCAAGACTATCGGCGGCTTTTTGCTCGCCGTAAGCCTGTTTTTGCAGGGCACTTTCAGTAGCGGGCTCGGCTCGCTCGTCAATCTAGTGCTTATGAGCATGGTGGGCCTGACGGCGAATGAAGCCAACCTTACCAAACGCTACTCGCAGCTTGTCTTGAACCTGACCATTATCGTCGGTCTGTTGACGTCCGGCCTGATTGTGTGGCCTGTCGTTGCCGTCGGCGCGCCAGCCGCTTTGTGCGGCGGCTTCATCGGCGGGCGCATCGCTGTGAAAAAGGGCGACCAATTCGCCGTAGCAATACTCCTGGTCCTGATGGGCGCTTCCGCGCTAGTCTTAATCGCCGAGGCATTGTAAACTCTAAAGCTATGGCGTTATTTATCAAGCAACCGCAAGCCGGTCCGGCCATCCAACTCTACACCGTCGGGCAGCACAAGACTATCCTGCTAGTTGGGCTTGGCAACATCGGCAAAGAATACATAAGCACCCGGCATAACGTCGGCTTCTTGTGCATCGACGCGTTCGTCGCCGCCAGCGACGAGATGGAAGATTGGACCGAGAAAAGAGACCTGAAGTGTTACCTGTCAAAAGGCCGCATGGGCGACGCCCAGATCATCGCCATCAAACCGACGACGCTCATGAACTTGAGCGGGCAAGCCGTCCAATCTGTTTCCAGCTTTTATAAAGCCGCAACGACACAAACGGTCGTCATCCACGATGAACTGGACATCGCCTTCGGCCAAATCCGCCTACGCGTTGGCGGTGCCGCCGCGGGGCACAACGGTATTAAATCCGTATCCCAGGCTATCGGCGAAGAATATGGCAGAGTACGTGTCGGTATCGGTCCCAAGCGCCCCGAACAGATCGATAGCGCCGATTTCGTGCTGCAGAAGTTTGACCAAGACGAACAAGCACATCTTGGCAATCTAACCCGCGAAACCACCGCCATCCTCACCGAATATATTTACAGCGGCCAGCTTCCTCATGAAACCAGAAGTTTCCTCGTCTAAAAAGCGTTGTAGCTTTACTCTTTCTGGTATTTATTTTAATATTTCCCTATGCCAGACTCTACCAGCGGCGAACGCCAACGCATAACCATAATTATAAGCGCGGAAGTAGATCCGTCGAACATATCAGGATTGGTGGAATATCTCGGCCAAAACGGCATCAGGCATACCATGACGCCAGTGCGGCAACATGAAGTGAATAGCGACCTAAGCAAACTTCCGTATAATTTCGACCAAATCACGGACGCGGGCATGTTCCTCGTACGCGAACATTTCACGCAGTTCAGGGACGCCTATTCGACGTGGCATACCGATGACCGCTTAAATAGGCTGTTCGGCATCTTCGCCGGCAATGCTCCCCAGATCAGGCGGACAAAATTGCATGTCTCGCCAGATGATTTGGGCATAGTAGTGCTCCCACGCGATAATCTCCTGTTCCCGCCCCAACCGTTCAGCCAAGTGAACGCGGCTATCCACGCCGGAAGCTTGTTAGAGTTCGTGCATGCCCGCCAAGCAGGGGAAAATACGACCGAGATATACGGGATGAGGCCTGGCTCCGAACAGGAACGCTTCCTGTACGAAATGTGCGCCACTTTGCAAGCGCAGATACAGCAATCTGAAGACCAGCGCACTGGCCAATAATAACAGCTTCCAAGGGGGTGAGATTCGCCGGTGGCGAATCGCAAGGCCGGAAGCCCGGATTCGTACTATAAACGAACCAAGCTGAGGTGGGGTCGACCATTCTGCTGAAGGCAGAGACGGGTGACTGGTCACAGCAGAACCCAAAACATCAAAAAAGGCCTACGAGAGGGGGTGGGCACCGCTCGTAGGCCTATTACACCCTTCAACCACCCAGTGAAACGTCATTGCCGATATAAAAGGGCATGCGTCTCCGCCGCTAGGACGAAACCATTTAGGCTCACTTGAACGGGATCCGACCCCGCCCGAAGGCGGAATGGGTTAAAGGGGTTAGTAAGCTTTAGAACGTTGCATCTATCGAGATAGAAGCACGCAAGAGAAGTGGAGGGTAACAACTTTTCAGGCGACGCTCTAAAGCTATCTAACAAATGTTAGAATGGGGGTAAAAGGTGCGTAAACGCTAATAGTTAACGTTCACAAGTTGCTATTCTAGCAAATATATGACTTATGTCAATACCTATTTTAAATATTGTCAACAAGCTTACGCTTGAACAGGGGAATATCCCTGAAGCAGTGCTACATATTGCCTCGCCGCCGAAAGAACTTTATGTAATTGGAACATCGCTTGCAGAGATAATGCAGCAACCGCGCGTAGCAATTGTAGGCAGCCGCAAAGTGTCGGCATATGGCCGGGAGGCAACTATGAAACTTGCCTACGACCTGGCATCGCGAGGCGTGGCCATTATCAGCGGGCTGGCGCTTGGCGTCGACGGCTTGGCGCACAAGGCTGCGTTGGAAGCAGGCGGAACAACCGTGGCAGTTTTGCCGTCCCCGCTTGAACACGTCTACCCGGCAAGCCACCGGCAACTGGCAAAACAGATACTCGACAGCGGCGGCGGGCTGGTCAGCGAATACCCCGAGGACACGCCGTTCAACCGTTCGACTTTCATCGCCCGCAACCGGCTCGTCTCAGGGTTGGCACAGGCGCTGCTCATCACCGAAGCCGCCGAGAAAAGCGGCACGCTTCACACCGCCAACTTCGCGCTTGAACAGGGCAGGGATGTCCTGGCGGTGCCAGGCAGCATTTTCAGCCCGACATCCGCCGGTACGAACAACTTGATCAAAGCCGGCGCCATGCCGGTCACCAGTTACCTGGACGTACTGCGCGCCCTGCATATAGAGGACAATGCCGTTGAAGCAAAAGGGGCGAGAGGCGCCAACGAAGCAGAGCAATTGCTCTTGGACCTGCTGGCTGAAGGCGTGCGCGATGCCGACATGCTGCTTGCCGGCTGTAATCTGGGCGTCAGCGATTTCAACCAAACCCTTACTATGTTGGAAATATCAGGGAAAATCCGTTCGCTTGGCGCCGGCCAGTGGACATCGAATTAGCATCTTCTGCAATAATTTGTTCCCGCTGCCAGGAACCAAGCTCATACTTTTGGCTTGATCCAAAAGTATGCAAAAGATCAATGCCAGGCTCTGCGTGCCTGGGCAACTGTTGTGCAGCCCGACATCCGGCGGCTTCGGACGCTTCGCTCAAAGCCGCCGCCCCTCCGGGGAAGTTGTCGATTGCACGAACAGTTGCGCCATGGCTCGCTCCGCATGGCCAAAAACCGCCGTGGAGCTCCGCTATTGATTAAATACCTGCCTGGCGAGGAGCCGGGCAGGCGCCACGGCAGATACCGTGCATCTGCAGCGAACCCGGCGCAGCTGTTGTATAAGCCGACAACTTCTCCCGTTAGGGAGCGGGCTGATGCTGCCCCTTGTGGGCCGACCGAAGGGAGTCCATCAGCCCGGTTGTCGGGCTTTACAACCGCTGCCCGAGCGAGTGAAGCCGCACTTGATTTTTTGCTTCTTTTGCATCAAGGCAAAAGAAGGGGGTTGATTCTTTGGGAAGGAATATAGGGCTGGGACAAACAAGAATGTTAGACTGGAACTATGAAAGCGCTTGTTTGGATCGGCATAACGGTCGGCGGTACTGCTGGCGGTTTTGCCGGTACGTACTTCGACGGTGGCTTCGGGCTGTGGACGGTGCTTTTCAGCACTCTCGGCTCGCTTGTTGGCGTCTGGATAGGCTACAAAATCGGTAAAGCGTACCTTTAGCCCGCTATTTCGTGCCGCATGCTCATCCAAGCGTCAATCGGCAAGACATGCAGCTCGCGGGCGAACTCGCGCAAAAGAAAACCGAGATATTCGGTCAAGGTGCTCGCGCCTGCTTCGTTCAGCTGGTCATGGGCATTGGCATGATCGAGCGCCTGCAGCGCATGCTTCCGGCCACTCTCCCAGTCAAATAGCACGGTCCGCGTCAATATATTCGCATCGCCACGGGCACGAGGATTATACAGCTCCGGGAACGGCGCGGCACCGAGGTTATCATGCACGACACAGACCAGCCAATCAACGAGCCGAGGAACCGGAACCATGTACGGCCAGATTATCCTGCGCCTTTTTTCGGTCATGCCAGCAGTATGTACCGCCGAACCGCCCAGTATGTGAAACATGAGCAGGCGCTTTTCTGGTCCGCCAACCGGTACCTCGAACAGGCGGACATCAGTTTTCAGCCGGCTTGACCAACCAACTTGTAATTCCCCCAGCTCCTTGCACCGGCTAACCGTCAGGTACAGTTGGCCGCCAAGCGAACAGGGAAAGCCATAACAAATGAGATCGGCATCTTCTGGTCCCTTGGGAATATATTGGTGATTAATATGTTTCTGCGCCCACGCCGTGCCTTGGCCGGGAACGGCATAGTCCAGGAGAGCCTCGCCGTACGTCTGGACGGCATTCATAAACCGCTGTTCTTCGGTCATCTCAGCGTGGATCTCCTGTATTTCGGCCATAGCTATATAGTAGACACTCTATCACGGCACAGCGCAAATTATGAGTGGCTTGATTTGCTTTTTATTTTCATTTGCGCTAAAGATTAAGGGCATGCCTAACAACTTAGTAATCGTAGAAAGCCCGGCGAAAGCGAAGACGATCGCCAAATACTTGGGCAAGGACTTTACCGTCAAGAGCAGCTTCGGCCACATACGCGACCTTCCCAAAAAGGGCCTGAATATTGATGTTGAGCACAATTTCGCGCCGCAATACGAGACGAACCCCGACAAGAAAAAGGTCGTCAGCGAACTGAAGGCTGCCGCCAAAGGCGCCGAAGTCTGGCTAGCAAGCGACGAAGACCGCGAGGGGGAGGCAATTGCCTGGCATTTGACGCAGGCGATGAAGCTCGACCCGCTTAAGACCAAGCGGATTGTTTTCCACGAAATCACCAAGCCCGCCATCGAACGCGCCATCGAGAACCCGCGCACCGTCGACCTCCACTTGGTCGACGCGTACCAGGCACGGCGCGTGCTCGACCGCCTGGTCGGCTACGAGATATCGCCGGTGTTGTGGCGCAAAGTCCGCCCCGGCCTGAGCGCCGGCCGCGTCCAGTCAGTCGCCGTTAGGCTCATTGTCGAACGGGAACGGGAAATCCATGCCTTCCAAGCCAAAAGCAGTTTCAAGGTTACCGCGCTTTTCACCGTCGACAGCACCGAGCTGAAGGCAGAACTGCCAAGCAAATTTGCATCTATTGATGATGCCCGCGCCTTCCTGGAAGCCGCCGCTACGGCTTCGTTCACCGTCAAAACCATCGAGCAAAAGCCCGGGTCGCGCAACCCCAGCGCGCCGTTCACGACCAGCACGCTCCAACAGGAAGCCGCCCGCCGGCTCGGCTACAGCGTCCGGCAGACCATGACCATTGCCCAGCACCTATACGAAAACGGCCACATCACGTACATGCGCACCGACAGCACGATCATGTCAGGTCTCGCTATCAGCGCCGCCGAAGTGTATATCAAGAAGAGTTACGGCGAGCAATACCACACCCGTCGCCAGTACAAGACCAAGAACGAAAGCGCCCAGGAAGCCCATGAAGCCATCCGGCCGACCAACTTCGCCGAGATCGGACAGGGGAACGATGACCAAGAGAAAAAACTCTACCAGCTTATCTGGCAGCGCGCGCTCGCCAGCCAAATGGCACCGGCACGCCTTGAGAAGACGGAAATTACCATTGCCGTGTCAAACCGCCCCGAAAACCTCGTCGCCAAAGGCGAGGTTTTGCAATTTGACGGTTTTTTGAAAGTCTACGGCGGCGGCAAAGACGACACGCTGCTAGCCCCAGTACGGCAAGGGCAGGTCTTGCCACTTGCCTCGATGCAAGCCCTGGAAACCTTCGACCGCCCGCCAGCCCGCTACTCTGAAGCATCACTGGTAAAGAAATTAGAAGAACTCGGCATCGGGCGGCCAAGCACGTATGCGTCGACCATCTCGACGATCCAAAGCCGGGGTTATATCGAAAAGAGCAGCCTGGAAGGCACCGAGCGGGGTTTGCGCCAACTCACGCTGGCAGCCGGCACGGCCAGCGAAAGTGCGACTTCTGAAATTACAGGGGCGGACACCAATAAATTGCTACCGACACCGATCGCCGAAGTCACGACCGACTTTTTGTCAAAGTACTTCCCGGATATTGTCGACTATGACTTCACGGCCGATACCGAATTAAAATTGGATAACATTGCCGATGGGCAAGAGAAGTGGGAACAGATGATCGCCGCTTTCTATAGCGGTTTCCACCCGCTCGTCGCCGAAGCGAACGAAGCATCGCGCAAGGAGGTCTCCCAGGCGCGGTTGGTCGGGAACGACCCAAAGACCAAGCAGCCGATATATGCGCGCTTCGGCCGGTTCGGACCGGTTATCCAGCGCGGCGAGGTCGAAAGCGACGATAAGCCCGACTTCGCGCCGATGCCAACGGGAGCCAAGATAGAAACAGTCACCTTGGAGCAGGCGCTCCAGGCCTTGCAACTGCCACGCACCGTCGGCCAGACGGACAAAGGCGAGGAAATCAAAGCCAACATTGGCCGCTTTGGCCCGTACATCCAAGTAGGCAAGACGTTTGTATCGATCAAGCCGCTCGACCCGCACACGATCAGCGAAGCCGAAGCGCTGGAGCTTTACAAGGCGAAGCTCGAAAAAGACGCCAATCGTATCATCGCCACGTTCCCAAGCGGTATCCAAATCTTGAATGGTCCCTACGGTCCATATATCAGCGACGGCAAGAAGAACGCTCGTTTGCCCAAGGACACTGACCCCAAGAAAGTTACCGAGCCCGAAGCCAAGAAACTCCTTGCTGAAGCACCCGCAAAACGCCGTGGCAACTTTCGCCGGAAATCCAAGAGATCATAGTTAGCAGCAAATTATAGGGGACACTAAGTCACTATTGTGGTGTAGTAATCAACCATTAACGCATGGGCAATACTGCATGATGCACCGGCTTGCAACGTTGAACCCACCAGTGGGCCGCCTGTTAATTAATTATTTCACAGCACGCTATTTCATGCTTGTTATGCTAAGGTAGGTATTGTTTGGTAGCTTTTGATACCACTACAAAGCTAAATCGTCATTTACGTGGTACAATAAATATACGAGTGGGTAGTACTTGACTTACAAAAGCGAACGTTTTATAATTACAGTAACGTATTACTTAGAGAAGAGGACACTGGGATGGCCACACAGGCAACGACGACCACCTTACAAACCGAATCAATTATCAACGATATCCTGAAAGCGGCAATCGACCGGGACCGCGAACGCGAAATCGTCACGCGCCGTTACGGTTTATTCGACCGCAAGGAAACCTTGGAGCAGATTGGCGAGCTGCTTGGCATCACCCGTGAACGCGTCCGCCAGCTCGAAAAGTCGGTCATGACCCGCATGAGCGCTGCCGCGGAGCAGGGGACCATCGTGCATGTCGGCGAAGTACAAGAACGAATTGTCGCCGAACTGCAAAAGCTAGGCGGCGCGGCGCGAATCACCGAGCTGGCTTCCAAGCTTGTCGCTGAAAACAGCAGGGACGAACAGTCGCGCATCACGTTCTTGGCGCACCTCTGCCCGGAACTTGTCGTTATCAATGACGACAACGATTTTTACCAGGGCGTCGCGCTGAAGTCGCTCCATGACGAAAAGCAGCTGAAGAAGCTTGTTGCCAAGTTGATCGATGCGGTCAAGAAGGCAAACGATGTCCAACCGATCAGCACACTCGCGCAAGCAGCCGGCATCAAAGACCCGGCACACGCTGCAGCATTAGCATCACTGTCAAAGAAGCTCGCCGCGCTGAACGGCGTCTGGGGCCTCGTCAAGTGGCCGATGGTCAACCCGAAGAACATCCGCGACAAAATCTACGTCATTCTCCATCAGAGCGGACGCCATATGCACTTCAACGAAATTGCCAAGTCGATCAAAGAATCTGAGTTCAAGCGCAAGGACGTTACCACCCAAGCTATCCACAATGAACTGATCAAGGACAACCGTTTCGTCCTTATCGGCCGCGGTATCTACGCGCTGAAGGAGTGGGGCTACGATCGCGGCACTGTCGCTGATGTCATCGCCCAGGTCCTAAAAGAAGCTGGCGAACCGTTGCACCGCGACGAGATCGTCAAGCGCGTGCTCAAGACCCGCTATGTCAAGGAAACGACCGTCCTTTTGAACCTCCAAGGCAAGCCGCAGTTCAAGCGCGTCGCCAAGGCTACGTACGCCCTCGCCGAGCCAGCCAAAGCTGCCAGCCCAAAAAAGTAGCGTTCATCTCGGTCTAATCCGGGCATGATGCCTGGATTATAACTACCAAATTTCTTCATTGTTATGTGCGCATCGAGGACGTTCCTGCTTTTTGCAGGTAAAGCCCTATTATCCCATGGCAATTTGATTTACTAATAGATTTTGCTAAGAATCACTATGCTGACCCTCCGACAAGAGCTGAGAATCCCCGGTCCTAACCCAGAAGCCTACGCGCTTGCGCGCCGGCATGCAGCCACAGGGTGGGTACAAGAGCCATTGGACGGGGCACCTAATGAGGGCTTGGCATCGAAGGCGCATAGCGACAGGATTAGGGTGCCAATCGATGGCAGCCTGGAGATGTCCAGCATCGCCGCTGCCGTGCTTGCGGGCACCGGCCAAGACATCGACCACGGCATTGTACTGGATTTGGCAGGTGACGAGGACAACCTGGCATTAGAGCCAATTGATTTTGACGACTTCAGGGACCAGCCAGCAGGCAACTGGCTAGCGTTCCGGGCATTGGCGCATGGCATGGTGACTACTTACAGTAACCAGATCTTTGGCCGGCTTGACCACCTCCGAACGGCAGATCCTGGGTTCCAGGCACTTGTTCGACGCGCGAATACACTGCTCAGCATGACCCCCGAAGGTCCCGGCACGCCAACGAGCGACGAGTTGGAAACATTTCTTGTCAGCAACCTTGACGAAGCCGCGGTTTTCCAAGCAGCGCTGCTCCGCATAATTCCCGGGCTCGTCGCCGTTAGCTCTAGCCCGATAGGCGAACGGGCAGAGACTTACCAGCGAATAGCGCAGGG
>CAZGPZ010000017.1:16609-17746 GCA_964527385.1 uncultured Candidatus Saccharibacteria bacterium
GAGCATGATTCCATCCGCGCTCTCAGGCTATATCGGCGAAGACGCCATAAGCGAGGGGCAGATTGGGTTATGGAACGCCATCCTCGCCGACGCGTCGCCCGATACGTACTTGGATTACTTCAAGCTCGCCGAATATGATGGTGGCCTGGGAATAGCCTTTTCCGATGCCTTCACCGCACATTTGGCTGCCAAAACAGAATACCTCAAGCAAACCATCAACACGGCGACTGGGCAGCCATATATTACCGGTGATAATTGGTTCGGCTGTCCGGGCATTCACAAACTAGATGGTACACAGCTCAATATCGACATGTGGCAGCACCACGTCGCTATCGCGCCGAAACTCTACGACGCAATTGCCGCATAATCGTGATCCAGTAAATAATAGATCCATCCGTTACACCCCTGTTAATTTTACGCCGTTTCCCGTATCTGTTGACAAGATAGGACCACCTACGTAAAAATATAGTCCCATGACCCGTCAGTACAGAGGTAACAGAACGAATAGACCTCATAAGCCACGACCCAGTTCCAAAAAACGCTTTTGGTATATTGGCAAGCGCAATAAAAATAATGAGCTTATCGGGCTTCTTTTTGCCGCCATGGTTATTGGAGGTGGGGCATGGAGCAGCTTATCGTCATCAAGCCAGGCACTACTAGTTATCCTACTCGTTCTGTTAATCAGCATGTTATTCGTGGGCACGTTTGCTTTTGTTGCATTTCTCCGACACCGCCAACGCCAAAAATTGCGTGCACTATCGACCGCCCAGGTTGACCAAATGAATGGTTTTCAATTTGAGCACTACGTCGCCGGTTTGTTGCAATCCCAAGGCTATTCCAACACCCAAGTCACTCAAGCCAGCGGTGATTATGGCGTCGATATCATCGCCCTCAAGGGCGGCCAGAAATGGGCAGTACAGGCCAAGCGCTTCCAGGGTTCAGTCTCACAAGACGCTGTCAGGCAAGCGGTCGCTGGCTGCGCTTATTACGGATGCCGGCGCAGCATGGTTGTGACGACAAACTATTTCACCAAACACGCTAAAGGACTGGCGCACAGTAATGGGACTACGTTAATCGATCGCGACAAGCTTGCCGAATGGATTTTAGCCTTCCAAGACAAGCACTAGAAGAACCAGC
>CAZGPZ010000018.1:0-17206 GCA_964527385.1 uncultured Candidatus Saccharibacteria bacterium
GACGTTTGCACCATCCGCTTCAGCCCTTTCGGGAGGATGGAAGCAGCCGGGCAATGTTGGCAATTGTACTACTCGTTACAGTAGTAAGCATTCTCGATAAGATAGCAACTCGGGCTTCAAATCCTTTGTTTTATAGCCTGGCTAGCTCCTTCGGAGCAGTGCCGGCGCTATTCATAGCAATGCGCGCCAGCAAACAAAGAATTACATCCGAGCTCAAAGTTTTTGCGGGTCGGCTGGGAGCAATTGGAGCACTGCAAAGTGCGACGTATACTACTTACTTGCTCGCAATAGCTTCCGGTCCGATTGCCTACGCATCAGGGTTGCGAAGCACCAATATCCTCATGGGTTCTATACTTGGCATCTTGCTGTTCAAAGAAAAGCTGACGAAACCAAAGCTCATAGCATTTGCTCTCATCATTGTCGGTGCAATCTTCATGGTATGTGGTGCTTGAGAGTAGTCCGTTATCTGACGCGCTTTTGCATCAACGGAAATGCCCCGCAGGCTGTAACTAAAATCAGTATTAATACGATCTCGATCGTGCCATAATAAAGCTATTGCCATGGAACACGACGTATCACCAGAAGAAAAACCCGAGGGAGAGCGTTGGCTCGAGCTAATCGGCTATGGTCATTTAAAGGGGCAACCGACAGGTTATGCCATAGATGGCGAAGCTGTACCTGCAGAACAATTTGATCGGCTGTGCGGCGAGCATGCGAGGCCTATTTTTACCGCTTTAGAACACTTGGATCCCAGCGACCCGCGCTTTAGACAGTATATGGGCGCTGCGCGTAGAGCATTCGTGAACTACTTTGGTCCTGCCGAGCCAAGCTCATAGACTGGGAAAAGGGTGGAAGCACAGGCAGAAACTATACAGCCAATTTCTCATCAGCATGAGAATGGTGAAACATTTGTTGCAAATAGCATAGAATCAGCGAGAACAATGTGTCCGTTCCTCGGCAGGTTGTCCATCGAGGATGCGGGGTTGCTTCTCGAGCTTGAGACAATGGGAAAAGAGCTTATTGCCGAAAAGACTAACCAAACGCCAGAAAAGCCAACGATTACAAAAATTGAGAAAACACCGTTTGAGCATGGCGAGGCCAACAGTGCTACGGATCCGGCAAGAGAAGCAAATGTTAGCGAAACTGTGCACCAAGCAGAAGGATTAGATCACAAAATTGCTCAACCGCTAATAATAGAACGCAGCGTTACTGATATTGCGTCAGATGTACCTGCCGAAAGCAAGCAACCAGCCATAGTGGTTAGAGAGGCAGGCCTCCAATCGGAAACAGAAATCCTTGAGATCGAAAGAGTTCGTGAGGACCAACAAAAAGTCCAGGAACTTATCACAACCCATCAGTACGTGCATCACCTGCAAAATGAAAGTCTTGCGAAGCGATCACCAGACATGCAAAATGCTGGCGAGTCAACACGTTTCGCTGCAGAGCCACCGCAAGCTGAAGGTCCTGCAGGCAAACTGTTATTTGATCAGGACGAGTTGCCTAACACCGCTGAAACCATTGAGCGTGGCGAGGATGAGCTGGCTGAACTTACGCAGATTGAGCCGAGTCCCGAAATTGCAATGCAAGAGCTGCCTTCCCCGCTCGTAGAGGTTCAAGCTACCATTACAAAGTTGATTGAAGTAGTGGGACTAGAGGTGGCCGAAGAGCTAGGAAAAGTTACTGCGATAGTCGAAGAAATAGCCATGTTGCCAGTTAAACTGGAAGTAGCTGCAGCCCAGGAGCTGGGAGAGCTCGAAGAAAAGCTGGAAAGTTTATTTATACAACTATTCGAAGAAGCAAACGTCGTCTACTCTTCGGAGCTGGTTCAATCATTCGTGAAGTTGGCACAAGCCCATTACCTGGAGGAACTGCTTGCGACTGCGCAAGGCATAAAAGCTGAAGATCATGGCCAGCCCAAGGAAAATGGCACAAGAGAATTCTTGCAAAAACTACAACATGGTTTAAGCACTACACGGCAAGCGGTCGTTAATTTTTATCAGATCGGCAAATCTATAGTGCGCCTTTACGCATATAGCCCCGAACCGGCCAACATTAATTTTCGCGTTACCTAGGGATAGCGCTTAGTGCGAGACCTCTAGCACATAAGGGCACTATAACTCGACTTTACGAATGGTCCTTGTCTACGGTTATCGAAGCGAGGCCGTCTAGATGCCATGTCTTCAGAATAGAAAGCGGGAAGCGCTGCCCTGCGATGTAATCATCAATGCATTGCTTTACAGTTGGCGCCCGTAGCTTGCCCGCCTTGTCATAGGCCACGACCTCGTCATAGGTGACCGCTTTAATAACCTTGTGCTCTTCCGAGCTAAACTGCGCATCCTTTTCTACGGTGGCTGAAAATACAAAAAAGAGTATATTCTTGCCGCTTTGCAGAACGGTTTGGTACATACCTACAAAGCGCTCCGGCGAAATTGTTACGCCCGTCTCTTCTTCTGTTTCCCGTGTTATGCAGCCTATGAGGTCTTCATCGCTTTCTAGCGTCCCGGCAGGGAGGTTCAGTAGCCCCTTCTTCTCGTTCCTGACTTCCTCGATGAGTACATACTTGCCGTCCTGCACCAAGATAATGCCAGCACCGATATAGAAATCCATGGTCTAATCATAACAAAAAACACCCCTTGTGGAGTGTATGTTGCTAGTTTGGTATAACACATGGTGCAGCACAATAGCTGAAGTTAAAACCTTACTTCTAGTTATGAACCCATAACATGCTTTAAGCTGCTATGAAACGCTGCTTGTAGCTCCTCGGCGGTATTTGTTGTCTCGTTCGCCTCTATTGCTATCTTATCAATACTCATTGGACCAACGGCAATTTCTTTACTCGCTGCAATGAATTGCTTTTTTTGTACATCATAAAGACCTACACCTTTTGCTAGGGGCACGTTACTCACAAATCTTTTGGCCACCACCTCATAGCTAAATTTAATATCGTCAGCGGGTGCGCTTATTAGGTCGTGCTTTTCTGTAGAGACCATATTGAAACTGCCATGTAAATAGATGTGTTTTCCAGGGGTGTCTTTTAGTTTATTTTCATTCCAGAGCTTACAGGCAAGCTCATGTACAGTCCCATCTTCACTTAGTACCGTCTCCTCTGGTGGAAAATTTACGCCCATATCTTGGTCGGCAAACTCGCATACGTAGGAGTACTGAGCTAGCCATGTGAACTCACTCAATACTTTAACTGTTAACTTTGGTCTTATCTTTTCATCTTCTGGATCAATAATATTAAACACATCCGTATTCTGTGCTAACGCTTTCTTCAGCGCGTTTTTTGAAGCTCTATTATTTGTAATGACGGCACACCGACCTGCGCCAACGTCTTTCATAATATCTTGCGCTTGCCCTACTGCGGCCACACTTGTAGTTTTATTCTCGTCCTTACACTCAATAACAATGTAGTCATATTTGCCAGGATTATTGATACCTATATCTACTTTTCGAAAGCCGCCATAAGTTGTAGGTATTCGCTTCTCAGGATGAATAGCGTTTGATGGGAAAATAGCTCGTAGCGTTTCAATTGATTTGCCCTCAAAGTATTTACCGCTATTTTTCTTCGTCATCTATCAAGGTTATAACTTTCATTTCAATCTGTAAAATGACGTATTTTGTTTCGTGAGGTCTACCTCGCCGGACAAAGGTTGAAACCGTGCGGCCGATCAATAAACAAAAAACTCCCAACCAAGGGAGCTTTTCCAAGTGTCATCTTGATGCGGGTAACGGGACACAGGTCGCTACGCTCTTGCGCACTCGCCATGCTCGGAAAACATTCCTGCGCGTGGCTCATTGGCGCCAACCTCGTGGACTCTCGCATCCTTGCTGCGCAAATCTGCCGGTCACGGGTTAGAATCTCGTAGTCTCAAACCAAACAAAAAGCCCCACGTTCGTGGGACTCTTTGTTTGGTGCGGGCAGCGGGACTCTAACCCGCGGCCTCCACCTTGGCAAGGTGGCGCTCTAAACAACTGAGCTATGCCCGCATAAATGTTAAATGTACTGGCGAGCTTAGTGTTGTAAGCGCAACCCCTGGCCATATCCTTGGCAAGGACGCGCTCTAACAACTGAGCTACACCCGCTCGCAAGGCTGAGACAAACCTACGGTTTTTCTCAGGTCGCACCGGGCAAAAAGTGTGATTTTTGCTCGGGCTACTCTTTTCCCTTAAACACTCGGGGCAAAGGAACAGGGAAAATTGTAGCAGAACTTCTTGGAAAAGCAAAGGGCGCGGGAAATGGTACCGCGCCCTTTCTTTGTATCTTTAGATTTTATTTTAGTGGCTTGGCTTGTTGGCGGCTGGCGTGCCGTTGCCATTCACATTGTGCTGGACCCAGCTTACGCAGTCGCCATGGTTCTTGAATGACGGGTTGCTGAATGTCTTCCAACCGTTATTCTTGCACTGGTCTGCGTTTGTAGGTGATGTAAGCTCACGAACAGTTATCTTGAACGGATTGCTTGCATCGTTGCTCCAAGCGCTCTGGTTGCCAAGGCTATCGGTTGCCCGGACCTGGACGTAATATATACCGTTAGGTGTGTTAGGAGTTGGGATTTGCGAGGTGGTCAACGTGTTGCCACTGTCGTAAATCGGGCTAGTGTAACCAGCATCTCCGTATGCCCGGTACTGATATGTCACAGTTCCTACGGGAGACGTCACATCGCTCCAGTCAATGCTCGTCAACTGCGCACTTGTCAGCTCAGAATTGTTAGCTGGCGAAGTGATCGTTGGTCTAGCCAACAACTCTGTGTATAGGCGATCATTAGGATTGATTCCAGTGGTTTGGAACGTGTACTGGCCCAATGTGTCAGTCACGGTAGATGCAGGGGTCTTAGTAGTACTATCTACGTAGATATCCCGAGCATCGTTGAATTGGTTCATCGGACCCGAGACAGTCAAGGTTGAAGGCTGCGTGACCCCGCTGCCTGAGTCAACATCGAAGCCCTCCCAGCCACTGTTCACAGTGGTTACGTCGCTGACAGTAACATCACTACCATTGACGTCGATCCCGATACGGTCCGTGTTGTTTAGGGTAACGTGGTTGATGTTCACGTTCGTTGAAACGTAAGCGACAATGCCATGCAATTGATCTCCACTCACGCCATTAATGGTGAGGTTCTCAATCGTAACACCATCGTCGCCGATAACGCCCAATACGGCATTATTTGAGTTGTCGGTCTTCGTAAAGCCCGCTGTAATCGTGTGCCCAGCCCCGTCAAGCGTGGTGTTGGTAGGCACATTAATCTCTGCGACCGAAGTACAGTCTGCTAAGAGCGTCCAAGTACCTGGAACACTTTCGTCAAACTGACAGCCATTCTCATACTGCTGCGACGACATCGACAGATTGTCGATCAAGTAACCATTCCCTGAGTTAGCCGAAACAGCTGTCCCACCTTCGCGGAAGAGCAACGTGTCAACTGTGCGGCTAACATTAGCCAACGTAGGGTTTGATTCAGAATCAAATCGGTAGTAATCTTCCCAGCTAGTTCCGGTCTTAACTAGACTGCCGTCAATGTAGACTTTTACGACGTCGTTGTCAGCGCCGCTAACGAAGTCCATAACAAACTTAACAGTGTGTGGTTCGTTATAGCTCAGTGTCGCTATATTGCTTTCATTGAAGCTGTCACCATTTATTACGTGTCCTGGATCTGTCACATCGTCAAATGCCACAGTAATGCCCCCAGCTGTGTCGTCGAAACGAAGGTAGCTCATGCGTGCACCGACACCGTTGTCTGGCGATACGGACATGGACATGCCCTGGTCTGCCTTGGTAGCCGAGGCCAGGTCGAACTGTGCCTCGAAATGTGATTTAGGTGATGCTACTGGGTTCCCAGATGCATCCCAAGCACCCGGCTCGCCGGCTTGCTCAGTAAGTTTAGGCGCAAACGTCTGGTCGCCGAATGATCCGGAAGTAACGGCATTTGAAATCCTCAGGCTTTGCGAACCAAAGCTGGCATAGCCGGAACCATTCGTAGCAACTGCCGCGTCATAGGCGCCCGTCTTGCTCCAGCCATTTTGGCCGTTAATATCACCTAAAGAGTACTGCGGGCTCTCGAAATTAATTGCCGTGCTATCCGCGTGCGCAGTCGACATGATTGCGAGTGTCATGCCACCGCTGCCAGCGAGCAGGCCTGCCGCAGACAAGACAAGCAACGTTCTGGTTTTTATTTTCCTGAAGCCTTGAGCCAACGAATACGTGTCGTAGCGTAAACGCATGTTCCCTCCTTCACATTGTTAACCTTCTCAGCATACACCCAGTTTGCGAAACATTAACGTTTCAGGAGTGTTATTGCAGGGTTGACAATAATAGTAACTGACATTTGCTTGCCTATGTGCTATACGGATTGAAATAAACCCGACTTATCTGTAAAATAACCTTTGTTCTTTGTAGCTAACACAAAATTGCAATCCAAGGAGCGAATGCGACTGAATGCAATTTTGAGAGGAGGAACATAGCACAAAGTCGAAGCTTTTGGCCCCATGCCAAAACGAGACTGGTGCGTGAGTTCCGACGAGGCGCTTTAGCTCAGTTGGTAGAGCAGCGGCCTGAAGAGCCGCGTGTCCCCAGTTCGAGTCTGGGAGGCGCCACCAAGAAAAATACCCCAGGTCAAACTGGGGTATTTTTCTTGGCCGTGTCTGCACGGGACTCGAACTGGGAGTCGGCGTAGCCGCCAGTTCGGTGGAGCAAAAGCTCTCGCAGAAGCTCGCTTCGAGAAAGCTTTTGCGGAGAAGCGCAGGCGAAGCCGAAGCGATCTGGGAGGCATATCATTAAGATTACTTGGCGTGAAGCTATAGTCTGGGAGGCGCCAAGTAAAGCGTCTTGCCTTGCTCGAACATTCCCAACACTAGCCAATGATTTGCCCGAAAGCACGCCCGACAAGATACGTAACCAGCATGGCTGAAGCGCCGCCAAGCACGTTGCGCAAGATAGCGCGCGGGCGCGGCGCTTTGCCAGCCGTCGCGCTGAGATATCCAGTAACAACCAGGGCAAGTAGCACCGCAATAGCAGTAGCCACCAGGCGCAACGTGTGGTTGACCGCCATGACGGTAACGAGCGGTATTGCGCCGCCAATGGTGAAGGCTATAAACGACGAAATGGCCGCCCCGACCGGGCTGCTGAGGTCTTCCTCGTTGATGTTCAACTCCGTTTCAAGGTGCGCGTGCACGGCGTCATGGGCAGTTAGCTCTTTGGCGACCAAGTGAGCAGTCTTGGCCGACAAACCGCGCGCCACGTATGCATCGGCAAGTTCTTCGAACTCCTCGTCCGGGTGCCGCTCCAAGCGCAGCTTTTCATGCCGTATATACGCCTCTTCGGTGTCACGCTGGCTGCTGACGGACACGTATTCGCCGACCGCCATGGAGAGCGCGCCAGCTACCAGTCCAGCCATGCCAGCAGCGAAAATGGCAGTACGGCTGTCAACTGCGCCTGCCACGCCCAAAATGATGCTGGAGACCGACACGATGCCGTCATTGGCACCGAGCACCGCCGCGCGCAAGGAGTTCAGGCGGGCGTTTGAAACCGGCTCGTGGTCGGGCACTAAATCTACTGGGGCAGCCATTATTTTTCTTTAGCAATAAAGTCGCGGACGCTACGGACAGTGTCCATGAACTGCGCCGGGAAGATGATGGTGCTGCTCTTTTCCGTGGCAATGTCGCTCAGGACTTGGAGGTTGCGGAGCTGCAGGGCGATCGGATGGGCAGCGATGATGTCAGCCGCTTCGCCGAGCTTCGTCGCGCTTAATTGTTCGCCCTCAGCGGCGATAACTTTGGCGCGCTTCTCGCGCTCCGCTTCGGCTTGCTTTGCCATGGCGCGCTGCATAGTGTCGGGCAACTGGATGTCTTTAACTTCGACAGTGCTGACAAGCACGCCCCACTTTTCAGTCGCGGCTTCGAGTACGGTCTTGATCTTTTCGTTGATGCTGGTCGTCTCGCTCAGCACCTCGTCCAGCGAACTCTGGCCGACGATATTGCGCACCGTTGTCTGCGCGATCTGGTAGATCGCCGACACGACGTTCTGTATCTCTACGACCGATTTGATCGGGTCGATTACCTGGTAGTATGCAACTGCCGACACGTCGATGGAGACATTGTCTTTGGTGATAATTTTTTGCGAGTCGACTGGCAGCGTTACGATCTGCATGTTAACCTTGCGCATCTGGTCAATTACCGGGATGATTAGCCGCAATCCTGGTTGTTTGATAGTCTTTTGCACGCGTCCAAGCCGGAAAACGACCCCACGTTCATATTGGTTGATGATCCGCACGCCATTCGCGACGATAATGAACAAGATGAAAAGTAATGTACCGAGCGCCCAGCCCATGAGTTATCTCCCTTTAATGTTTCAATTTAATCATAGCACGGCAGCCTTCACATAATGGGTGTTACACTTCCATTCCAAGGTATAATCTGCTAAACTCTACTCTGTTCTGGGGCATTAGCTCAGTTGGCTAGAGCGCATCCATGGCATGGATGAGGCCAAGGGTTCGAGTCCCTTATGCTCCACCACGCATGTAATATTGGACCCGCAGGCAGTAGGCTTGCGGGTTTTGATCATCTGCAAAACTGTCAATGCGTATGGTTCATGTGTTCTGCGCCGAAGCGGGACATCACGAAGCGATTGACGGGCACGGTAACTACAAACGCACCAAGAAGCGACAGCGCGTTGCTCCACCAGAACAGCCATGTGATGACGCCGGCATTCATCGCGCCCGGGATCAGCCACTCCAGCGTGTTGTCGATGATTTCCATGGAAGTTATCGAAATCGTGTCAGTCGTCAGCGCCGTGCGCATGGCTTCGCGCGGTGCCTGTCCCATCTTGCGCGCGCCGCGGTATGTCAATGTATAGCCAAATACGAACGCTAGCAGGATGGCAAGCGCCGTCTGGAACGCGTTCGGCCAGTTCAAGTGCTGCCCAATCGCCGACCCTACAATTTCGCCGATACTACAGCCCGTCAGGCAATGCAGCGTGTGTTTCACGGCATGCGTTGTCAATTGGTCCATACGGTTAATAATATAGCCTTTCATCCAAAAAGCCGCAGAAACCGCGGCTTTTTTTCGTGCGCGCCCACCCGAAGGGCGCTTGGCATAAAATTTTGTTTTTGGAAAATTTTTGTTTCACGCGCCCGATTGAAGCGCACGAACTACTTTAAGCTTAACCTTTTCGGTCATTTTGTCAAATATGCCTTGAGCTTTTCAATTGCATGCGCGCGGATATTCCACCGTTTGAATGTAGCCTCATCCATCTCGCCATAGGTAAGTTCACTGCCTTCGGGTATGAAAATGGCGTTCCAGCCAAAGCCCCCGCTGCCGCGCGGTATCATGGGCACGGAACCTTTCTGGCGGGCTTCGAAAAAGCGCATATCTTTGCCATCATAGAGTGCATACATGATCGCGCACTCCGCGCCCTGGTGTTCTAAACCCTGCGCAAGCTTGCAAAGTCCGCCCAGGCTCATTTCACCCATGAACCACTTTATGAACGTGCCTGGCAAGCGGCCCATGGCAGTAAACGTCAGCGACACGTCTTCAACTAAAACCGGGCGCTTGATATTGCTGTATGCCTGTCGTGCCTTGTGTTCGACAACTTCCTGCAAATCGAGCGATTGGATTTCGTCTTGTTCCAACTTCTGGTGTTCAATAGGCAGCTCCAACCACTTGGCCAAGTAATCCGCTTTGTGTTGGTTGCCGGTGATAAAAACTAGATCTTGCGGCATTACCGCTCACCCGACCATTCGGCATAGAATTCATCGAGGAATTGCTCCATGTATGCATGCCGATGCCCGGCGATCTTCCTGGCGGCTTCCGTCTCCAGCAGGTCTTTGAGCAGGAGCATTTTCTCATAGAAGTGGTTGATCGACGGCGAAGTGCTGCTTTTGTAAGCATCAAACGACTGATGCTGCGTAGGTTTTCGTGTTGGGTCGTACATCTCCCTGCCGGCATGACCGCCATAGGCGAATGTCCGAGCAATGCCGATCGCGCCAATAGCATCAAGCTTGTCGGCATCGGAAACGATTTTTGCTTCGATGGATTTGCGCTCTACTTTGACGCCAGCGCCTTTGAAAGAAACCGTCCTGATAATATCTTCGACATGTGATATGACGCCAGGTTTCACGCCGCATTTCTCAAGCCACTCGCGGGCGATGCGCGGTCCGACCTCCAGGTCGCCACCGGTAAATTTCCAGTCGGCAATATCGTGCAACAGCGCGCCAAGCTCGACGACAAACATATCGGCGCCTGGTTCGCCAGCTGCAATATGTCGTGCATTTTGCCATACCCGATATATATGCCACCAATCATGGCCACTGCCCTCGCCACGTAATTTTCCCTCAACAAACTTTGCGGTGTCTTGGACAATATCACCGACCATATTTATTCTCCTAGCAAACGTATTAATGCAGCTTCATCGATTTGCTCGGTGCCAAGTTTGGATGCTTTTACCAGCTTGCTTGCCCCGACATTAGCGCCGACGACCAGGTACGTCGTGTCTTTGCCGACGCTCGTTTGGAAGGTGCCGCCCAGCTGGCGGATCTTTTCCGCCGCGATATCGCGCCCCATTGATTCCAGCGTGCCGGTGATGACAAAGCTCTTGCCGTGCAGCGGGCCGCGGGCACGCGACTGGAAGTGCGGCTTGACACCAAGCTTCTCGAATTTATCCAGGAGCTTCTGGTTGTCGTCGTCAGCAAACCAACCAAGTATTGACTCCGCCACGACGTCGCCAATACCATCGACAAGCAGAAGCTCACCAAGCGTTGTTTGCTGTAATTTGGCGAGCGAGCCGTAGTGTTCGGCGAGGTCGATCGCCGTCTGCGAGCCGACATGCCTAATACCAAGGCCATATATAAAACGCGGCAATTCGGGATACTTCTTTGCCTGGATAGCATCGACCATCTTTTGCGCGGATATGTCTGCGAAACGGTCTAGCCCGATGACTTGCTCTTTGGTAAGCGTATAGATGTCCGCCAGGTCATGCACCAGTTTGGCATCGACGAGCGCAGCGACGTTTTTCTCGCCGAGCGTGTCGATATCAAGCGCTCCCTTGGAAGCAAAGTGCTCGAGCGCTTGCTTGAGCAGGAGTTTCGCAGTCGTGCCTTTGACGCGGTAGACAGCTTCGCCTTCTGGACGGACAAATTCCAGCTCGGGATATTGCCGCGCCAGTTCTTTTTCCATGTCGAACGGCTTGGATGTCTTTGGCCGAAGTTTCTCCAGCACGCGCGATACTTGCGGGATAATTTCACCAGCCTTGAAAATAACAACCGTGTCGCCGACGCGAATGTCTTTGCGCGCGATCTCGTCGGCATTGTGCAGGCTTGCGTGCTGGACGGTCGTCCCCGCCACAACGACCGGGTCGAATACAGCCACTGGCGTCGCCGCGCCGGTCCGGCCGATACTGAGCACGATATCACGCACTACGGTCGTCGCCTCTTCGGCGGCATATTTGTACGCGACGGCAGCGCGCGGTGCCTTGCCGACGACGCCCAGGCTGTCATACAGCGCGCGGTCGTTAACCTTAATGACCAATCCGTCGGTGTTATAGGGCAACTTGTGCCGCTTTTCTTCCCATTCTTCGACATACCGCATAATCTCGTCAAGTGTATGGACGACTGTCGTGTGTCCGCCAGCCGCCAAGCCGAGCGCCCGGATAGCATCGTATTCATATGCTACTGTCGGCTCTTCCGCTTCGTTTTGGCGGATGATGTCCCAGCCGCGGAACCGCAGTGGCCGCGCTGCTGCAAGCTTCGGATCCAATTGGCGGATGCTGCCAGCCGCCAAGTTGCGCGGGTTGGCGTAGACGGGTTCGCCACTTGCCTCGCGGGCATGGTTCAGCCCGTCGAAATCTTTCTTGTAGATAATTATTTCGCCCCGGATTTCAGTCCTGCCTTCCAGGAACGGCTCAAAGCCTTTGGCTTTGCGCAGATGGAATGGCACGCTCTCCATCGTGCGCACGTTCATGGTCACGTCTTCGCCAACAAAACCGTCGCCCCGCGTCACCGCCTGGACGAACGTCCCGTCTTCGTATATGAGCGAACACGCCAGGCCGTCAAGCTTGAGGTCAATAAAAAATTCCAGTTTGGCACTGGGCGCGAGCTTCTGGATGCGTTCAATCCACCCTGCCACTTCGTCGCGGCTAAATACGTCATTCAGGCTGAGCATGCGCGTGGCATGGCGGACTTGGGTGAAACCAGGCAACGGCTCGCCTGCCACCCGCTGCGTCGGGCTGTCAGGAGTAATAAGCTCCGGGTGAGCCGTCTCCAGTTCGGCAAGCTCGTGCTTCAACGAATCCGCCGCGGCCTCGCTCATGATCGATTCATCAAGCACATGGTAGTGGTAGCGGTAGTCGCTGATCAGCTCCCGCAATTTGATTACCCGTTCGGCGATATCATCTTCGGGCAACCGGTTCATGCAAGCAGCTCTTTATATAGCACGTACATGTACGCGTGCGCGGCGACCAATGCCACCATGGCAAGGAAGAACAATAACCACGGCGCGGCTACTGGCAAGAAGAGTATAGCTGGCAGCACAAGCACGAAGATGATAATCCCGAGCGCAACTGGCATGAATAACACCTTGCGCAAGGCTTGCCCGCGACGGTAGCGGACAAGCTCGCGGGCGCTTTTTAGCGCTTTCCTAGGAGTCATATCCGGCAACGTGACGATGTACAGCGCGAATATCGACGAACTAACCATATATATCGATATCCACACGAAAATAAGGCACAAGATGCCCCACAGTATTTGTTCTATGAGCACATATGCAATGCCCACGCTTGTCACGAATGCGAAGAGCAAGCCGCCGATGAGCAACGGGAGAAGCTGGATGAGGATAATAATGATCACCAGGATAAATGGCACGAGCGGGTACATGCCTTTGTAATACGCATCGCGTATACGGATACGCTTGCCGGCAGCCGTTTGCCGGACAGCCCATATGATCGCCAGGCTGGCAATAACCCAAAAGAATAGTTGGTACGCCCCGGCAGTCGGGTCGGACGTGTTCCCCGACGAGGCTAACAGCGCCGTGAAGACCGATATTCCTGTAATAAGCTGACCGGCATTGCCGCTTAGGCCGAGCCCCAGCTGCTGCTTCAAGCCGTTGACATCCGCGCCAGCGCTGAAACCACGCACGAATATGATATTTAATACCGCATATACGAGGGCGATGCCCAGGAACAACCGCCACCGGCTTGCAAGCAGTATGGCAGTCTTTTTCGAAAGCTTCCATGCGCTTGGCAGCCGCTCCGGGTGTTTGACCCGCTTGAACCGCAGCAACTTTCCTGCCGGCAAGTGCAGCTGCCGGGGTTTCGGCTCGCCTGACGGCGACAATGCTAAATCATTTCTCAATGAAGTTTTTTTCGGTTTTCTGGGTTTGCTGGTCTTTTTTGCTGCCATAACTTTACTTATCATACCAATACTTCTGGGCTACCGCGCATTTTTTGCCTGCCGCGTTAGGCGTGCGTTCCCATTTTTCGCAAGCGGGCGATGCGGTCGGCTATCGGCGGGTGAGTACTGAACAAGCTGGCAAGGCTGTGCGCCTTGAGCGGGTTCGCAAAAAACAAGTGCGCCGTGGCGGTATTTTGCCGCCTCAACACCGTGCTGCGCTGCTGCAGTTTCTGCAGCGCGCTGATCAGCCCCTCGGGGTAACGGGTGGTCAGCGCGCTGGTCGCGTCGGCCAAATACTCCCGCTGGCGCGATATTGCCAATTGGATCATGGTAGCAACAAGCGGCGCCAAAATAGCCGCGACAATGCCGAGCAACAGGAAGATTTGGTTGTTGTTTTCTTCGCGGTCATTGCTGCGGAACCACGTCATGCGCAAGATGATATCGGCAATGAGCGAAATCACCGCGGTCAATGCGAACGCGATCATCGACACGCGGATGTCATAATTCTTGACATGCCCGAGCTCGTGCGCAAACACGCCCTGCAGCTCGTTGTCGTCCATTACACTAAGCAGCCCTGTCGTCGCGCAGACGGCGGCGTGTTTTGGGTCGCGTCCAGTCGCAAAGGCATTTGGCGCCGGGTCGTCGATGACAAACACGCGCGGCATTGGCAAGCCGTCAGTGATGCTCAAATTCTCGACGATCCGCCACAAGCGCGGGTTATCATTCTTCTGGATCTCTTGCGCGCCGTTGACCGCCAGTGCCATGCTGCTGCCGGCGTAATACGTGATAATTGCATATATGACCGCGCCAACCAGCACGCCATAGAACAGCGTCGGCTGGCCGCCGAGGTACAAATTGAACACGTAGGCAATTACAGCGACGAACGCCACGAAGGCGGTCATGATGATGACCGTCTTGCGCTTGTTGGCGGCAATCTCGCTGTACATGCAGCTAACCTACAGACTAAAACTTAACTTCGACTGGAGCTTCAGCTTGCGTGTACGCTGATTCGTCGAGCTCGAAGAATTCTTTGTCCTTGTTGAACCCAAGCATATTCGCGAACACGTTGGTCGGGAAAACTTTGCGCTTGGTGTTGAAATCGCGGACAACACCGTTGTAGAAGCGGCGGGAAGCCATGATTTTGTCTTCGGTATCAGTCAGCTGGGCTTGCAATTGCTGGAAATTTTCAGTCGCACGGAGCTGCGGGTAGTTCTCCGCGACAGCAAACAGGCTCTTCAACGTTGACGCGAACTGGTTCTCTGCCTTGGCAGTTTCTGCCGGGCCTTGGGCCTGCATGGCGCTAGCGCGGGCTTTGGTCACGTCCTCGAAGACGCTTTTTTCGTGCGTGGCATAGCCTTTGACGGTGTTGACGAGGTTCGGGATGAGATCGTAACGGCGTTTCAGCTGGACAGTGATGTCGCTCCACGCTTCATCGGCTTGGACGTTCAGGCGCACCAGCCCGTTATACATGGCCGCAAGCATCGCGGCGAGCAGGACAATGACAATGATCGCAATAATAAACGGCATGGCAAGAAGCCTCCTTATTCCTACATTTTTAGTATACATCAGCACGGATGCGCCGTATAGCAACCAACTTGGTATGATAAGACTAATGGCACGCAAACATACGCGGGTGAAACAAGTTATCCTGGCAATCCTTGTATGCGCGCTGGCGGGCAGTTATGCCGCCTATGCATGCACGCAGCCGCTAGCGGCGCTGGCACCAACCCCTACGTTCGCATTCAGCCGCGCCGCGAAAGAAGTTTCGCTTGCATGGCCAAGCTATGGGGAAGCGGCGCTCGGCGCCGTCGGCTATGGCGTGCTAGCTGAGCATGGTGCAGAAAAGCCGCTACCGACCGCCAGTGTTGCCAAGATCGTGACAGCTCTATGCGTGCTCCAGCAAAAGCCTTTGCCGGCTAGCGAGGACGGACCGACCATCACGCTCACGGCAACGGATGTCGCATCATACAACAAGTACATTGCCATGGACGGCTCGGTCGTGCGGGTTGCCATTGGCGAGCAATTGACCGAACGCCAGGCCCTTGAGGCGCTACTCTTGCCCTCCGCGAACAACATTGCCGAGACGCTGGCACGTTGGGCATTCGGGTCAATCAACGCCTACAATGCATACGCCAACACGTACGTCCTAGGGCTTGGCATGGACACGACAACTATCACCGACCCGAGCGGGTTCCTGCCCTCAACGGCTAGTTCGCCACACGATTTGGTCTTGCTCGGCATTGCAGCTATGCGCGACCCTATCATCTCCGGGATTGTTGCGATGAGGACGGCAAACATCCCAGTGCAAGGCACCATACACAATGTCAATGTTTTGCTTGGGCAGGACGGCATCGTCGGCATAAAGACCGGCAATAACGACCAAGACCAAGGGTGTTTCCTGTTCGCAGCCCAGCGCATTATCGGCACGCAATCCGTCACGGTCGTCGGCGCCATCATGGACGGGCCGAACCTTGGGACGGCAATGTGGGATGCGCTGCCACTGATCAGAAGCGCCGGCAAAAATTTCAGCCCAGTAACCGTCGTCAAGGCAGGCGACAAAGTTGGGTCGTACCAAGTTCCCTGGGGCAAACCTGTCGCGGCGATCGCCAACAGCACTATTTCGCTCCTGGCATGGAATGGCATACCAATCTCAGCAAGCATAGATCTGCAGACGCTTCATGCGCCCGCCCGTAATAGCGCCAACATCGGCACGCTCAGCGTGAACGCAAGCCAGTTATATACCAGCACACTGCAGCTCAATGACACCATTGATCCGCCTAACTTTATCTGGCGCCTGGCACACGCGCCTGAAGACGGCCTTTAGTTACTCTGGGCAGGCACAGACAAGTCATAGCCCGTGCCAAGTTCAGCTAAACGCGCCTGATACGGTGCATCTGAAATTTCATTGCCTGCTTGGCCAAGGACATGCGTCACAAGCACGGCAGCATTTTCGTGGACGATCAAACCGTTGCCGCTTGTGTCAGGATAGAACCGTATACCGACAGCCCAGCGTCCTCGCTCCAAACCGGTCGCGCCCGAAAGCGCAACACCGCGTTCAGTGCCAGGATCGACACTGATCGTCCCTTGGAGTGACGTTATATTACCCGCCAACTCATACGCCGCATATTCGCGCAGCTCTGTCTCGCCAGTACCAGGGTTTTGCGCTAAAAGGTCAACCTTGTACTGGTTGGCTGGGAAGCGAAGCCCCTGCAAACCAGTTAGCGGGCTGCCGTTCACGCCGTTAATGCCGAGCGCTTCGGCACTTTTCCAATCATCAACCTGCACTGTTACGCCACGTTGTGCGGGTCGGCCTGCAGCGGCGCGTAGCCATAGCAATACCGCTTCGCCAGCAACACCTTCATAATTGCCTGCCGGGTCCATAGTCTGGGATATATCCTGGTTGGCCCCAAAGCCCAAAATTCCCCTGATATCAGCTGGCTGATCGAGAATGCTCCCGAGGCTAAGGTCTGCTTCAGGATTTGAGCTCGCACGCCGTGCCGGGCGGGCACCACAAGCAGCTAGTGTTGCTGTCGCCAGCCCAGAGAACGCTATCAATAAAAAACGCCGGCGGTCCACTCCATACCTACCGCCACCTTCACTAGATCTGTCGTTATGCATGAACGTATATAATATCACCTCCTCTCATAATTTCAACAACCTCCTGGGAAATCCCGGCACATACACAGTAATCTCGGTCAGACGCGGGTGATACAGCCAAGTAAAATACCCGGGTTCAGCCGGGCATACTACTTGGTGGGTTGTGAGGGATATCGCACTGCGTGCTCTTCCACTGCGGCGTGCTCGGTGCAAGCACCTGCGCGCGTCCTCGCTCC
>CAZGPZ010000019.1:0-17019 GCA_964527385.1 uncultured Candidatus Saccharibacteria bacterium
ATCGAAGCAAACATGGATGTATATAACTTGCCCGAGGCGCTGAAGCCAGTGCTATTATTTATCGATGACGCGTCGAACTGGTACGTACGCCGCTCGCGGCGGCGCTTCTGGAAGAGTGGTGGCGACGTTGATAAACAAGATGCCTATCGAACACTACATTATGTTTTGGTCCATCTATCGATGGTCTTGGCGCCATTCGTGCCATTCCTGGCCGAAGAACTCTATCAGAAGTTAACGGGTGGCGAATCGGTGCATTTGTTGGATTGGCCCAAGGCAGGAAGGATAGACGAACTAGCATTAGAACGCATGGCATATGTCCGTGAAGTGATCAATGAAGGTCTGTCACAGCGCGCCGCCGGCGGGGTAAAGGTCAGGCAGCCGCTAGGTGATTTATTCATCACGGGCGCCCCTCTGTTCTTTGAATCGATAGATGATGATTACCTGTCGATTATCAAAGACGAGTTGAACGTTAGGGCGCTGTGGGCAAACACCCATAAGGCGCCACATGAGGTTAGGTTAGACTTGACGATTACTCCCGAGCTAAAGCGCGAAGGACTGGCGCGTGAAGTGATACGCAATGTCCAAAATGCGCGCAAACAGGCTGGGCTCGAAGTGGACGATCACATAATGCTTAGCCTATCTTCCACCGATGACGATCTACGCCAGGCTGTTACTGAGCATAAAGATACCATTGCGGCCGAGACGCTCGCAAACGGCGTTGAGTTTGACCGTACATACGACTTCGAGGTGTCGTGCGCCGTTGACGGCGCGCCGTTGACTGTGTCGCTTCAGAAACGCTAACACTTTACAGATACGGTTGGAACTGGTATCATCTGTTGGTAGCTAATTGTCTCCAAGGAAAGAACAAAATTATGAAAAAAGCCGTAATTCAAACTGGTAGCAAACAATATCTCGTCCAAGAGGGCGAAACAGTTTCTGTTGAATTGTTGAAGCAAGCCGAAAAAACTGTAGAATTCGTGCCCCTGCTCGTGATAGATGACGGCACGGTTGAGGTTGGTGCGCCAGTCCTGGACGCACGCAAAGTTGTCGCTGAGGTCTTATCCGAAGACGTACAGGCAGACAAGGTTCTTGCAATCCGTTACAAGGCCAAAAAGCGTGTCCACAAAATCCACGGGCATCGCCAGCACAATACAGTCTTAAGAATTAAGTCAATCGCCTAAGACGGTTCAACCATCATTACAAAAGAATCACCCCTAATAAGGTGATTTTTTTGTTTGCAATCGCACATTCAACTGAGCATTCTGTCTCTGCCGACTGGTCAGGTTGTTTAGTACCCGCACTAGAGAGCATGAATGCCGAAAGTGGCGCGGCTTAGTTGCCAACCAAAGCCTAAGGGCACTAAATTTAGCGCATCTCTGTGGATAACTTTGGGGAGCTCGACAGATCGTCATATTTATAACAACGACATTTCTATCTGTTCTAAGGATTTATAACAGATAGAATAGGTATTGCTAAGGGTAAGCGGCATGCGCGTTGTGAGAATGGCTATGGCTTGACGTGAATTACCAAGCCTTTTGTGTGGCAAACGGACTGAAAATATTTATGCTTTTTGTTATTGCCCGTACCTCTGTGCGGTAGGAGAATGTAAGTACGGACAGGTAGGAGCCTTTGGGGGTTTTTCTATTTGTCCGGTAAATACATACAAAAATGGTGACCCAACACCAAAACAAACCAACAACTAAATGCCTAAACCAAAACCGCTAAAGCCGGTATTGAGTGTAGTTGCTTTCAAGCTGTTTTCAAGCTTTGTGAGCACTGCTAGCTATGTCTTCACGCAGATTTATGCGATGAAAGGCGTTGCTGTTAGTAACTTCAAGAGGCCAAGCCTCTTAGAAGATGTTGCTGGTATACTCGCAATTCATCACAAGAAACCGCGAGCCTTGGGAAGTATCGCTTTAATAATTGCCATCACCATTGCTATAACATCGGTTGGTATCGTATTCTTCAAACCCTCGGTCGCAGAGGCAAGTACAAGCAACTACCTGAATTTCCAGGCACGCCTTGAAACAGCATCGGGCGGTATCGCACCGGATGGCAACTACAATGTCTCCTTCCACCTGTATAATGCCTCTACCTCAACTGGCTCGACTGATACCAGCTGTGGCACCGACGCCAACTGTGTCTGGGAGGAAACCAGGACGGGCACCGACCAGGTCCGGGTCGCGAACGGATACCTCACCGTCAACCTTGGCAGTGTCACAGCCTTCGGCTCTATCAACTGGGACCAGCAGCTCTGGCTGACCATGGACATCGGCGGTACCGGCGGCAGCCCGTCATGGGACGGTGAAATGTCGCCGAGAATCCAACTGACTGCGGTACCGTATGCGTTCCAGGCGCAGAGCGCCACACAATTACAGGTAACGCAGGGCTCGTCTACTGGCGAACTTCAGTTCTCGCTTAGTACCGCGGGCGACCAGCAATTTATCCTTCCTGATCAGGGTACGACCGGTACCTTCCACGTTTTGACTCAGGAAGCTGCCAACAGCGGTTATGTACAGCTTCAATCTGGTGCGCCAACAGCGCAAACGGGCAACTTCAGTATCGGTACAGGAACGGGCATAGCGGGTACCTTCGACAGTGTTGCCAGTGGTACATTGAACCTCGGCACGAATAACGCGAGTACTATAAACATCGCAACCAACGGTAGCGCGCACACCATTGCCATTGGCAACGGCGCAGCCATCCAAGGTATCACCATCGGCTCCACGAACTCGACCAGTTCGCTGCTATTGCAAGCCGGTACCGGCAATCTTGAGATACAGACCCAAGGAGGGACACTTGGCATCGGCAATAACCCTGTTTCACAGGCGATCACTATTGGCAATACCAATGGCACAACAGGGCTAACACTAACAGCAGGCAGTGGCGGCATAGCGCTGCAGGCTGCTACGTCGGTTTCCGCAAACCTGACAGTGACAAATGCGGGCAATGTGGCATTCCAGAGAGGTAGCGACTACAGCTCCACGGGTACACAGGCTGATATTAACTTCGGAACAGGCGCAGTTGTCCGGCTGACCGGCTCATCAGCATTGACCATAGACAGTGTCGCGAATGGCGCGGATGGCAGGATCCTAACCATCATTAACGCATCGGGCTTTGCTGAAACCGTACGCGACCAAACAACGAGCACAACAGGGACAGCCGCGAACAAGATTATCACCGGTACCGGTTCGGATATAACATTAGCGATTGACGCGTCGCTCAGCCTGGTCTACGACAATGGCAGCAGCAGGTGGCGCGTAGTTGGCAGCGCCGCGGCGACGGGATCGGGCACGGCATTCCTGCAAGGTGGCAATAGCTTCACTGCCCAGGCCGTCCTCGGGACCAATGATAACTACGGCTTGGCGCTTGAAACCAATGGTACCCAACGCCTAGTGATTGATACGTCGGCAACAACCAACTTTACCTTCCAGCAGGCAAGTAACCTATTAGTCGCAAGTGCTGCCAGCGGCAGGCAGTTGACGATCCAGGGCGGCACGGCGACTGGCGCCGGCAATGTTGGTGGTACGTTACTGCTGCAAGGTGGTGCTGGTGGCGCTGGCGCGGCGAGCGGAAGTGTTGTCGTGAAGTCAAATAGCAGCAACAGCACGACAGCATTCGCGGTCCAGGACTTCAATGGCGCACAAGTACTTGCCGTGGATACCAGCAATACTGCCGTTGTCCTCGGCAAGGACGGAACACCCACGGCTCTGACGGTTAGGGGCGGCGCGGCATCAGGTAGTAACCTTACCGGTGGTAATATCACCTTTGACGCGTCGAACGGTACTGGCGCGGGTGGGTCAGGCGACTTTATCTTCAGGACTGCCGGTAGTACTGGTGGCGTGACACAAGATGCAACGAGCGCAAGCGGCAATAACTTCTCTGCCAACCCATTATCCTGGAGCCACACAGTCGCCAATCAGTCCAATCGAATTCTCATTGTCGGGCTTGTTTCCAATAACACGACAACATGGACGGGTGTCAAATGGGATCCGTCGGGAGCGAATCAGTCATTCACGCACCTGGGTTCCATCGTTAACTGTGATGCCGTTGACTTCGCCTACGGCTGCCATGTTGACGTTTGGTACTTGCTCAACCCAACAGCTGGTACTAAGACTATTCAGGCGACCCCAAGCGTGGCTGGCAATAACAGCGGTGGAGCAGTCTCGTACTACAACGTCGATCAAACAACGCCGTTTGGCACGACAGCTACCGCCACTGGGCACACGACTGGCGGGGTGGGCACGGCGAGCGTGTCGGTAACGACAACCGGCGCGAGCCAGCTGGTGCTCGGCATCATCGGCACCAACAATACGACAACGAACGGCAACGGCACGCAGCTCTGGAACGACAACTTCGTCTTCTTCAGCTTGGGCGCAAGCCGTCCTGGTACCGGCGGAAGTGTCGCAGTGAACTGGAATGTTAATACTGGTGACTATGGCATTATCGGGATTCCAATAAATGCCGCTGCCAACAGCAGTGCCGACACGCTTGCTGACCGGCTGCACATAACGGCGGCAGGCAACGTGGGGATCAACACCGCAAGCCCACAATATGCGCTCGATGTGAGTGGCACCATCCAAGCTTCAACATCGGTACTAACACCGCTGGTGGATGCTACTGCCTCAGGCGGTACGTTGAACTTGGGTACAACGAACGCTACAACACTCAGTATAGGCAACGCAACAGCGGCAACAGTAGTGACGTTGCAGGGTGGAACTGGCGCGAACGCGGTCACCATCAAAGTTGCAAGCGGAGGCACGCTGAATGTTGGGTCGAACGCGGTTGCCCAAACCATCAAGATCGGCAACGTCACTGGCGCCACTGGCATCACTGAGCGTGTCGGCACTGGTAACTACAGCCTAGACGGTGTTACGAACTCGACTTACACTCTCGGAGCATCGACCACGACTGGCACCATCACCATCGGCGGTACCGCACAGACCGGTGCCATCACTCTTGGTAGCAGCACGGGTGCTGGTACGGTGAATATCGCGAACGGGTCCGGCGGCAGCACGGTAAACATTGCCAACGTCCAGAACGCGGGCTCCGTCAACATCGGCGCTGGCATGACTACTGGCACGATCACCATCGGCGGCACAGGCGCGCAGACCGGCACCATCTCAATCGGCACCGGCACCGGAGCGCAAAGCCTCAACTTCGGTACTGGCGGCACCGCTGCCAAGACGGTCACCGTCGGTTCAACGGTTAGCACGAGCTCACTCACACTGCAGAGCGGCTCGAACAATATCGTTCTATCGACCAGCGGTACTACGCGTGCTACCTTCGATACCTCGAATGATCTATACCTTGGCAACGGCCTGACCGCTGCCGCGCCGAACAACTTTACTATCCAAGGCACGGGTAGCACAACTACGGCTGTCGCAGGCGGTTCAATAACGATCCAGGGCGGTAACGCCACGGTTGGCAATGCGAACGGCGGCAACCTGACACTGGCTGGCGGTACTGGCGTAGGTACTGGGGTGAGCGGTCTCGTGGTCTTGAAGACGCCTACATTCTCAGCGGCATCCAACGACGCGAACTGTTATACTGGCGGATCACTAGTTGGCTCAGACTGTACGATCACTGGTACGTCGGTCAATGGCTCAAGCTCTGTAGTTATCGGGTTCAGCGCGACTGGGCACTCGGCGACGTTGCCCGACCCAACAACACTGACGACCGGACGTGTCATCTACGTCATCGCTGCCAATGGCTCAAGCGACTTCACGTTGAAAGCGAATGTCGGTGAAGGAACGGGCATAGAGCAGGATATCGCGATGCGCCAGAACACGACTGCTACCATGATCTGGACCGGCTCTAACTGGACGGCGGCTGGTGCTTCGAGCTCAACGACGCTCCAGGCGGCGTATGACAACACGCTGACGAGTGCCGGTGGCGCCGAGCTGATCCTAAGCAGTACCAGTAACCACAATGGCCTGACAATCCGCGACAGCTTGACGAGCCCTGTCGGAACAACGGGCAACGGCACATTGCTTGAAGTACAAAGCGCCCAGGCGGCCAACATCTTCGCGGTCAATAGCAATGTGACTGACTACGCCAACAACGGCGGTGCTGAGACCACCTTCGGTTCTGAATGGGCAGCACAGGGCACAGCAACGGTCACGCAAAACGTCAATGCGTCCTATGTCGCTGACGGCATTGGTTCGGCCAAGATATCGACTTCAACGGCTTCATCAGGGGCGAAGAACGTATTAACATCAGCATTGACGGCCAATCTGCACTATAACGTTTCGTTTGCCGCGAAACTGGACAGCACAACTTCGGCAAGCTTTACGGATCTGGAAGTTGACTATTCAAAAGATGGTTCAACCACGACTGCGTGTAGTAACTACAGCACACAATCGGTAAAGACCAGCGTCTGGACGAAGATAACCTGTACCTTCACCGCGCCTTCAAGTGGCATTACAGGTAGCAACGCTATCTTCATTCGCGAGACAGCGGGTGGCACGAGCCGTATCTGGTACGTTGATAACTTGAGCGTGACAATTAGCGCCGACCTAAGCTATGCTACCGATGGTGGTGTCGACGACAACGCGAATTTCAACACGAACTGGCCGGCCCTCGGCAGCGCAACTATTACCCGTGACGCGTCAACCGGCAACGATACTAGCGACAGTGCCAAGGTTGTGACAACGGCTGGCACGAACCAAGGTGTCAAGAATGTGCTCAGCATCAACCCCTTGAACAGCACGCTGTACCGCGTAAGCGTTTATGCTTCGCTGAATTCAGGCACATTTACTGACTTCTCGGTCGGCTACTCACCGGATGATGGTGGCGTTGGCGGCGCTAACTTCAAGGCTTGTGTTGATTACAATACGCAAACAATATCCACGAGCGGTTGGACGCAGATAACCTGCTATATTACAACGGGAACTGCAGCGGTCTCAGCGCCACGCGTGTACTTCTATCAGCCGACTGCTACGGCGCGGACCTTCTGGGTTGACACCTTCTCCATGACACTAGCGTCAAACGCCGTGCCGAACGTCCAGATCGGTGGAGGCGTCTATGGCGGTCCGACAACGCTCTTGACGCTCGACCGTGCTGCATCCGCGCCGATCGCCGCAAACAACGACGCGCTGCTTGGCTCGATGTACTACGACACGACGCTCGGTAAATTGCAGTGTTACGAAGCTGATGGCTGGGGCGCGTGTGGCTCGTCCCCTGACAATATCATCACCATATCGCCGGAATATACCAATGCGGTTCTTCATGGCACAGGTGTCGGCACAATGACGTCAGACTTCTGTTCGGACTTCTTGGACATAAATGATGCCACACATGGCACGCCGGTCTGTGGAAGCAATGAAACCTACAACTTCTACAAATGGACGTCGCCACAAGCAAGTACCCAGACCTATAGCATATATGTGACGTACCAGCTGCCTAGCACATTCAAGGCATTTGCCTCGGGCTCAACGTCGGTAATGGGCCGTACAGATAGTAGCAATGCAACCGTCCAATATTCGGTCTACCGAAATAATAGTTCGGGCATGACACAATGCGGCTCAACAGTGACTGTGTCGACAGGCTCTGTATCAACCTGGCAGCCAGGCCAGGCTACGGGTGCAGCGGATCCATCGACATGCAGTTTTGCTGCCAGCGACAGTGTAGTGTTTAAGATAGATGTTATAGCAAGCAACAATGCCAACGCCTATGTCGGAAACCTCGGCTTTACCTACAGTAACAAGTAGATAGTACTGATTATGGTAAGATAGACATAAGAAATATTGAGGGCGCTCGGGCGCAAACGCGAGTTCGATAATGGATGACGTACATAGACAGTATCGCAAGCAGCATACTCTTTTGGTTACTACGTCCGGTGCTCATACTGGACGACTAGACAATATCCCCAATAGGCAGGACCACAAAATCGTAGTTGTCGTTGCTGGCCATCGTTTTGCACTCGTATTGCCGCGAAAGCTGCCACTGCCTGCACCGGCAAGATTATGGTTGCTCAAAAACCAGGCGATGCTCGGTGATCTACGTATACGTATTGCTATGGCTTTTGGCACCCTCATCATAATCACTGCTGAAATTATAGCCATAGCACAACCTTTCTTTATGCAACACACATATGCGCTGGGAGGCGCAGAAGCATTATTGTCTCCGATCAGCCAGCCGATTGCTGATAAATTGCAGTATGATGCAAAGCAGCGGACATTTAACTTCAACGCAGGATACAACCCATTACCTGATGGCTTGCTTAGTTCGGGCGGCGCTCACATTACGGCGTCCGCAAGCCAGGATCCAAGCAAAGGTATAACGGTCACCGATCCCGTCAACCAGGTGAACTTTCAGATTACACCCGAGTTAAATCTTGCAGAAGGCAAGCAAGACGGAAATAGGATTATCTATCCGTTTCTTGGAGGCATGGGTTGGGTCGTCTACACCATGCATAGTATTGGTGTGAAAGAAGATGTTTTACTTTCCCGGTCAGGGAGCGACACAACCCAGCTGCATTACCGGCTGGGTTTGGGCGATAACCTCGCCGCTCGCGTACAGCAGGACGGCAGCATCGGGGTATACGGTAACACGCTGCTTGCCGGCAATGTGGCAACAGGCAACGCCAAGGACGCTGAGTTGTTGCAAAAAGCACGACAGAATGCACCCAAAGATACCCTGTTATTTGCAATCCCACCGCCAACTATACGCGAGCTTAGTCGCACGGGTTCTAATGTGCGCGCCAGCTATGCTTTAAATGGTAGTGACTTAACAGTGACCGTGTCAGGGCTGCAGTCAGCCCACTATCCGCTTACAATCGACCCAAGCATTTATGTCGAGACCGCAGAGAAATTCATGAGGGGTAATAACGAGACGAATATTGATTTTGATGTTGCCGATGGCTTGATCCAAAAGGGCAAGACGACCGGTGCTCGTTTCAATTCCTGGACCGCGACACAGAGCCTGAACGCAAGTATCTGGCAACAAGGCCTTGTTTCTGCGGGCGGGTATGCCTATGCGGTAGGTGGTGACTTCCCAAACGGATTAATCAGCACTTTTAACACGCAAGGCACGGCGAACTATGTAGTTCCAACCGGCATAACTAGCATCACGGTGAAGATGTGGGGCGGTGGTGGCGGTGGCGGCGCTGGTGGTACAAATACCGTTGGCGGCGCTGGTGGCGGTGCCGGCTATATTACGGAAACCATATCTGTAACTTCAGGGGAAACCTTGACGGTTTATGTCGGTGGGGCCGGCGCTGGTGGTACGTACAATCAAAGTGGCGGCGGTGGCGGCGGTGGCGGGTATTCCAGCCTATACCGCAGTGCGACGGCATTAGCTATAGCAGCAGGTGGTGGTGGCGGCGGCGGCGGTCGCGACGGTACTAGCTCCACGCAAACTGGTGGTGCAGGCGGTGCCGGCGGTGACACGACCGGTGTAGCGGGTTCGAATGGTGCCGGCGGTGGCACGACGACCGGGGGTGGTGGCGGTACCCCCAGCGCAGGTGGCGCTGCGGGAACAGTCTCAAGTAGTGGTAACGATGCTACAGCAGGGAGTTCTTTGACTGGTGGGCCGGGCGCAGACGGACGAACAAATAATGGAGCTGACGGCGGCGGTGCGACCGGAGGCCTAGCAAGTGGTGGTAATGGTGGTGCCGTTCCGACGACTAGCCGTGGTGGTGGCGGTGGTGGCGGTGCCGGGCTCTTTGGCGGTGGTGGCGGTGCAAGTTCCCAGGGTACTGGTTCTGGTGCATCGGGTGGTGGTGGCGGTTCCAGCTTCACACAAGTCGGCGCTACGTCGGTCAGCAATACTGCGGGTAGTGGAACATCGCCAGGTAACTCAGGCGATTCAGATAGAGGGACTGCAGGCAATGGTGGTAGCGCTGGTGCTACCAGTGGTAGCGGAGGATTGGGATCAAACGGGTTGGTTATCATCTCTGCAGGTAACGGTTCAACGACGAGCAACGTTGTTAGCTGGGCAAAATTTGATACCACCAGCGGTGCAATAGATAGCCCCGACCCAGGGAGTGGTACCTGCAGTGGTTGGTGCACAACATCAGCCTACAACTTGCCGGCAGCGCGCAGCAGCCTGGCGGTGGTAGCCTATAGCGGCTTCCTTTATGCCATAGGCGGCGAGGATGGCAGCTGCACTACAACTAACGGAACGGGTGATGGTGGTGTGTGCAAGACCGTTTATATTGCAAAAATGGGTGCCAATGGCGAGCCACAGCTCTGGCATCCGACGGATACGAATAAAAATAACTGGGTATTTTGGTACAAGGATGGGGATATCAGCAGCCCGCGTAGTTTCGAAGGCGCCGTTGCGTATAACAATAGAATGTATCTACTTGGCGGGAAGACGAGTAGCAGTTCTACGTTCTCGGTCGTGAGTACTGTTGAGGTTGCAGATATTACCCCTACGGGTGTGCTCGGCTCCTGGTCTTCGTCTACGTCCTTGCCATACGCTGACTATGGTCATGGGGTGCAGGTTTATAATGACCGCCTGTATATAATCGGTGGGTCTAGTACTATCGGTGGTGCCCCGCTTAATTCGGTGTACTACATAAAGATAAATAACGACGGGACACTCAACAGCTGGGTTCAGACTACTAGCTTTACTACAGGTAGAATGACCAATGGTGGTAACTTCACTACCTCCTGGGGGGCGTATATATACCTAAGCGGCGGATGTACGGCGGTCAACGGCAGCGGCTACTGCACGGCAGTGGCCTCCGATACCCAGCTTGCCAGTATTAACGCCGACGGCAGCTTAGACGCATGGAATACGAATGCCAGCGTATCAGATACAAGAATGGGGCAGAACATAATAGCCTGGCGCAGCTATATTTATGAGTTGGGCGGTTGCAGCGCACAAAATACGACGACGGGCGCCTGCTCTTCGGCGCTTAGTAGCACGTATTATGGTGCAATCAACCAAGATGGGGACGCTTCAACTGTCAACACGTCGGTTGCTAGTGGTATGAGCCCATGTAGTGGTACAACGCCGTATGGTTGCGATCTGCCTGGTACGACGTATATCGGCAACATGTTGAATGATACGGCCATATACAATGGTTACCTATACCTTGTCGGTGGTGTTGACTCATGCTCAGGAGGTGGTAGCTCCTGCACGTCGACCACCGGGAACGTTGCATATATTGCAATAGCATCAACAGGTTTACTGACTAAACCAACGACCTGTCCCGGTGGTACATATAGAGGTAGCGCCTGGTGTGTTGACACGACTAATACAATAAGCGGTGGTATTGCGGCCTCTGGTACTACTGTTTTTGGAGGCAGAATATATATTGTTGGCGGTTTGAACGGAACAAATAACAAAGGCAACGTTTACTACGTATCGTTGAATAGTGACGGTAGTCTTGCAGGGGCGTGGAGTTCGCAAAGCACGGCGAGCTTAGGCCTGGATAATGTGGCGTTTAACTATGCTTATTCTCGTGCGAACCCCAGTTCGGCGGGTACATCGCCAGGTAACTTGTATGTATTTGGTGGTTGTACCACGACCTCAGGTGCAGATTGTACGGCATTCAGCCAGAACGTTTTTAAGTGTAACATCGGAACCAGCGGGGCGATTTCAGGCTGCACAACGAGCGGTCAATTGGCAATAGGCACGATTACCGGTGCAAGTGGTTCAGGATTAGGGGGTATGGCAGGTGCCGTATATGCAAATTATATCTATTTGATTGGCGGCCTGGCGCCCGGATTAACTGATCTTAAAACAGTTCGATACGCTAAGTTTGATAATAGCAATAATGTTGTTGCGGTAACTGGCTCGGCATGGGTGGAATCAGCCAATCAGACACAGGTAGGACGGCGTCGTGGCGCAGGTTTCGGCTATAATGGTTATCTATATGTTGTTGGCGGGTACGATGGCACGTCCGGCGGCGGTGTCTTGCACGATATTGAATTTGCAAAGATAGATGTTAGCAGTGGAGACATAGGCTCGTTTGTTACGTCGGCAGTAACTATTAACCAACGCTGGGGGCTGACCGTACCAGTCTCTAACTCTTACGCATACGTCATTGGCGGTTGTACCAATGGAAACAGCCCCTCTTGTACCACTCGGACTGACACTATCCAAACCTTCCAGATATACAACAACGACAGCGGGAGCCCGGCATCATTTGCCGCCGGCAATACTATAGGCGTTGATCGTATTGGTGGAAGCTCTACTATCTTGAATGGATACATCTACTACGCCGGCGGCTGTTCAAATATCGGTTGTAGCACCGCAGCCGGAAATGTGTATTATGCAGCAATTGACGCTAACGGTGTATTAGGCAGCTGGAGCAGCGGTAACGCGTTGCCGGGTAGTAACCTACGGGCTTGGGGCAAACTCCTGAATGTTGGAGGGACACTCTATTACGTTGGCGGCCAAAATAGCGTCGGCACAGCCCAATCAACTATTTACTATACAACTAGTTTTAGCAGCGGTAATCCTATATGGTCCAGTTCAGCTGCGACTAAGGCCATAGGTGATACGGGGAGTGGAGGGCAGGCTCGCACTCAATTTGGCGCGGCGGTCTGGAACAATCGTATATATGTCGTGGGAGGCATCGATGGTTCCAGCGCAGTCAGCTCAACGGTATATGTCAGCCCAGCTTTGAGCAGCGGCGGTGACATAACTACTAACTGGACATCATCTACTGCATTTAACGTTGCCAGAAGTGGAGAAACAATTATTGCATACGCAAATAATTTGTATCTCTTTGGGGGGTATGACGGCACAAATTATTTGAGTGACAGCCAATACACGCAAGTAAGTACAAGTAATGGAACGGTGGGCAGCTGGAGTTACACGACTAGTATGCCAACTGCATTGAGCCAGGGTGATGGGTTTGCCGCCAATGGTTACATGTATATTATCGGAGGTCGTTCAGCTGCCTCAACTTGCCGCCCGATCACGCTCGTAGCCCCAATTAGCGCCAATACAACCATCGCGAGCGGCAATAACCCGACGGGTATTGGCGAATGGTATGAAACAAATCAGCGCTATAGCGGTGATCGTTATGGTTCGGCTGCGGCTTATGCAGATGGCAAGGCATACCTCCTAGGTGGAGGCTGCAGCGGGTTCGTAGGTTCGGGCGATCGAACGTATTACACGACATTATTATCACAGCCACAGATCGCCAAATATTCCATCATGTTCGATACAGACACTGACGTGTACCCAAATATGTGGTTGCTGAATGGCTTAGATAATTCTATCGGTGCTGCATGGCGTCTGAAATATCGGTCGATGAAGAATACGACAAGTTCGTGCCTTGGATCTGCAATGACAACGTGGGGGCAAGAGACAAGTTTCGGTAACGTCACACTCGGAACACCAGGGGTTTACACTCCGGTTGATGGAGGTGGCACCAATACTACGTGCGCGCGGTTTTTCTATTTCTCTGTTACCATCGATAGCTCGCAGGCGTATGGGTATCCTGACGATGTTTCGCGAGGTCCCACCATTAGTGATCTTACGCTTGGCTTTACTGCGGACCCGAGTAAACGGTTAATGCACGGCCGCACCTTTGTTGGTGGCCTACAGCAACCCGATGATGCACCGTGCCACCAATCTGCGTACGCTGCGTGCCCATTGCCTTAAACGGATTGATATACTGTTTGTATGGAAGATATCAAAAGGGGAGTCATAAGGCCAGTTGCGCCACCATCCTCGGATCTAGTAGCAGCTGCCGGCAAGCGTCGTGCGAGAACCATCCGACACCGAAGAAGCGGTGGTGCTGGGAATGTCTCACGCCAACGGAAGACGCGGAGCCTTTTTCGTTTAAAGCCTCGCGTGGCACGCCTCAATGATGTGAAAGAACTGTCGTCCAACCGCGCGATGCCAAGAACGTTTGAAATCCGGATTAGTTTGAAATCAATAGTAAGTTATGCGCGCCGATTAGCGGTCCAGGGCCAAAAAAGAATACGGTTGTTGGTTGTGTGCTCCACGGTGGCATTGCTCGTTGCTTTAGCCATATCGGGCGCTCTGCACTTCTTGCATAAACCAATCGTAGGGAATAACGATCCGGCAACGTCGAGTTCTGCTCAACAGCCTACCGGTCCAGTACCCGGCAACCCCTCATACAATACCTTGCTGCCAGTTGGTAAGAGCGTTGCTAGCCTTGGCGGGTGGTACCGTATTAGTCCACCAGATAGGGATCCCGTATATGCTTTTACTGATAAAGTTGCAGGGGTGAAAATTGATGTGAGCGAACAGCCGCTGCCCGATAGTTTCAAAGATAATACCGCGGAATCGATTGCCCAGTTAGCCCAGAGCTTTAATGCTGGCCAAAAGCTTTCGGTGAAGGGTACAACTGTTTATGTTGGTACGTCCGCTAAAGGTCCGCAGTCTCTCATCTTTTCGAAGAATAACTTATTAGTCTTGATTAAGTCGGCGGCTATCGTCAGTAATGATCAGTGGGTAGGTTACGTTAACTCACTGAATTAATGCACACTCTAGGAATTGTGGATAACTTCCAAAGAATAGACTTAAATTAGTCGTGATACCGCTGGATGCATGATGTTTTTACCACATCACTAATATACAGATTGTAGTACGTTACAGATCATTTCAGTGTGTTGTTTTTTGAAAATTGATGCATTAGTTGTTTGTACAGTCCAAAAAGGCCATCAAAAAACTGACGACTATTTTTATTCAAAAATCTTGTCTAAGAAGTTAATAAGAGGATAATAGACCGTGAGGAACTTATATCCTCAAACAAACATTTTGAGCTGCCTGGCTAAAATCAAAGCCAGCCAGCAAAAAACTAAAAACAAATACGCGCAAAAATGCGCACCAAAACACCTCAAAAACGAGTACAGTTCACGCGCACCCTTAGGATGGTAGTCCTAGGGGTATTCGGCGTATTCATCGCTATTGGGACCGCCTCAGTTATCCTCGTCTTGCGACCCACGCCTATCTCCGCCGCGACCAGCAGTTATCTCAACTTCCAGGCCCGCCTTGAAACGGCATCTGGTGGCATTGTGCCCGACGGCAACTACAATGTCTCGTTCCACCTCTTCAATTCAGCCACCGCAGTTGGTGGCACCTCAACTGACATTGGATGCGGCACCGACACAAGCTGTGAATGGACAGAACTTCATACGTACAACAGCGGTTCTGGTAGCTCCGATGCTCGTATTCGCGTCGCTAACGGATACCTTACTGTCAGTCTCGGTTCGATCACCGCTTTCGGTGCTATCAACTGGAACCAGGAACAATGGTTGACCATGGATATTGGCGGCACGAGCGGTGTTTCAGTATCTTGGGACAGCCAGATGGACCCCCGCATCCAATTGACTGCGGTGCCGTATGCCTTCCAGGCTGGGGAATTGGGCAATGGCACGAACAAAGCTACGCTTGACGGCTCTGGCAACCTGACTTTGCAACAATCGAGCACAATTAGCACAAGCACCGGTGCCTTGACCGTCCAGGGGGCGACGACCCTCGCCCTGCAGTCCACGACTTCCAGCTCAGTAACGCTTGACTCAGGTACGACAGGAACAGTAAATGTCGGCACCGGCGGAAATAATAAAACTATCCAACTCGGCGCGACGAACAGCGCGATTACCGATACGATCAACATTGGTAATAATGGGAATGCCTCAGGCGTATCAACTATTACGATTGGCTCCACGAACTCGACCAGCTCGCTTTTACTGCAAGCAGGAACGGGTAATCTCCAACTTCAGACCCAAGGCGGTACACTCGGTATCGGCACTAATGCTGTGGCGCAGACACTGACGATCGGCAATACAACCGGCGCGACGGCTGTTACGCTTCAGTCTGGGTCGGGCGGCATAGCACTGCGGAGTGCGACAACAATTTCCGCGAACCTGACCGTTACCGGTTCTGGCAACGTCGCGTTCCAAAAAGGATCGGATTTCAGTACAATCGGTATCTCAAACAACGTGAGTCTCGGTAGTGGTACGGTCATCCGCCTGACGGGCGCTTCTACCCAGACGATTACTGGTATTGCTGGAGGTGTTGATGGACGCATATTGACGCTCGTTAATGCTGCCGGCCAGACAGCAATTATCCAAAATTTGAATGGTGGCAGCACAGGGGCGAACCAAATTGCCACCGGGGCGGGTGGTGATATAAACCTATCACCCGGCGCGTCGGTCATGTTGGTCTACGATAGCGGTTCAAGCCTCTGGCGTGTCAGCGGCGGCGCATCAAGCGCATCAGGTACCTACTTCCTGGAGGGTGGCAACTCCTTTGGTGCCCAAGGTGTCCTTGGTACCAATGACAACAATAGCTTGGCCTTCAGGACCAACAATGGCAACCGTCTAGTTCTGGATACCTCCGGTAACCTTCAATTCCAGCAAGCCAGTACCATCAACATCCTGCAGAACCCATCTGCTGGAGCCGGCCTACAACTAACCATCAAAGGAGGTGACGGTAATGGTGGCACGAATAGTGGGGGTAATCTGGTACTGCAAGGCGGAGCAGGAGTCAGTACTGGCGCTTCGGGTTCTGTGATCGTAAAGTCTAACACCAATAACTCAATCACGGCCTTCCAGGTGCAGAATGCCAGTAGTACAGCTTTGCTTACGGCAGATACATCGAATACGCGGTTGGGCATTGGGATTAATGTGCCGCAAAGTTTCTTCGAAGTAGCACCATTTGATTACGGTGCCGGCACTGTCTGTAGTACTACCAGCACTGTCAGTGGTAGCTGTAGTGGTACATCTACAACGTTCCTGCTGGGCTCCAGTACGGTGTGGACACCCGCTATGGCTGGCGATATTGTTGTCTTCAGCGATGGCGCTAGCAGCTTTGTGTCATCCGTGACCGACAATACGCACCTTACTTTGAGTAGTGCTGTTAATGAGGCAGCAAGCAGCGCGTATCGGTTCTATCATCAGGGACTGGACGTCACGAGTGCCGGTCTGGTGGGCGTCGGTCAGGTCAACCCTGATGCAGCGTTATCGGTACGCCAGGCGAATCAGAATGCTGTCGTCAACCTATATGGAGCAAGTGCAGCAACTGACTACGGCATTATTCAAGTCTCGAGCCAGGGCAGCCTGACAAATGCTTCGAACC
>CAZGPZ010000020.1:0-16933 GCA_964527385.1 uncultured Candidatus Saccharibacteria bacterium
CGGCACCAAAATCAGGCAAAGAAACGCGCGAAGACATCAAGAATGCTGCGAAAATGGGCAAAAGCGAGGCCGAAAAAAAGTTGAAACAAGCAGTTTCTGAACTGGGCAACCTGCTCGATGAAGCTAAAAAGCGTGGCTCTGACCTGGGCGACAAAGCCAATCAAGAATTGAAAGACTTAGCCGACAAAGCCCGGGTTGCTCGCGATAAGGCTCGCGAAGTGGTCACCGCCATCCATGACGGCGACGCTCAGGACGACGACCTCCGCCTGGCGGTTGAACAGGCTAACACTGCCCTCAAGCATCTTCGTGACTACCTGAAGAAATAACTCTAAGCCGGGTATTGTTGTAAATCTACCCGTACCAAAAGTCCAGGCATTCTCGTATAATCATAACCATTGATATAAGTGGAGGTATCTTGGTGGTTGCCAAGAAGTCTGCTGCAACAAATCCATCCGCGTCCGCGGCGGCTCCTTTGAGCGCCTCTGATTACGTGCATCTGCACAACCACACGCAATTCAGTTTGCTTGACGGGCTGACAAAAGTGCCGGATTTGGTTGATTTCGTCAAGTCGTCAGGTATGGAAGCGGTCGCCATGACGGACCACGGGACGCTGTCTGGCGCGATAGAGTTTTACAAGGAAGCCAAGAACAAGGGGATCAAGCCGGTTGTGGGCATCGAAACGTATGTTGCCGCGCGCAAACATACGGACAAAGACCCGCAAAAGGACAAACAGCGCTACCATTTGATCCTCCTGGCAATGAACGAAGTGGGTTGGCGCAACCTGATGCAGCTTAGCACTACAGCCAACCTGCACGGATATTACTATTTCCCGCGCATCGACCACGAGCTGCTGGAACAGTACAACGAGGGACTGATCGTGCTCAGCGCGTGCATGGGGGGCGAAATCGGTTCAGCGCTCGGTCAGGACCAGTATGACAAAGCGAAAGAAATTGCTTCGTGGTACAAGAGTGTATTCGGCGACCGCTACTACCTGGAAGTGCAAGACCATGGACATCCCGATAACCCGCTGCATAGCGAAGAACAGCGTCATGTCAATGACCAGGTGTTCAAGCTGGCGGACGAGCTTGGCATACCAACCGTGGTGACTTGCGATGCGCATTACCTCAAGCACGAAGACCAAGACGCGCATGAGATTCTATTGTGCGTCGGAACTGGCGCGTACCTTAGCGATGAAAAGCGGATGACACTGAAGAATTACCCGTTGCATGTCGCTGATCCGAACGAAGTAATTGCACGTTGGGGCAAGGAACATCCCGAAGTCATTCTGAACACGAAAGCCATTGCCGACCGTTGCACGCTTGAAATCAAATTGGGGGAAGTACTTATCCCGAAATTTCCGGTTCCTGATGGGCAATCCGAGCAATCGTATCTTGAAACATTAGTCTTTCGAGGGCTTGCTTGGCGCTATGGCGGCAAGAGTGAAGAGGAGGCAGCCAAGATGACGGTCACGCAAGCGCGCACCGTTACCCCGGCAAATGTCCTCGAGCGTGCAGACTACGAGTTAGGCGTCATCGCCCAAATGGGCTACAACGGCTATTTCTTGATCGTCTCCGACTTTATGGTTTGGGGCAAGAACCGCGGTATTATTTTCGGTCCCGGACGCGGCAGCGCGGCGGGCAGCATCGTTTCCTACGCCGTCAAAATTACCGATATTGATCCGCTTCGTTACGACCTCATGTTTGAACGTTTTTTGAATCCCGACCGTATCTCTATGCCCGATGTTGACATCGACATCCAGGACACCCGCCGCGACGAAGTCGTGCAATATTGCGCCGACAAATACGGCCAAGACCACGTCGCGAACATCGTCACCTTTGGCAGGATGTTTGCGCGCAATGCGGTGCGCGACGTGGCACGCGTGCTGCAGGTCCCTTACGGCGAGGCCGACCGGCTTGCCAAGATGTTGCCACAGCCAATCCAAGGACATCACATACCATTGTCCAAAGCACTCAAAGAAGACTTTGAGCTGAAGCACGAATACGAGACGAACCAAACCGCGAAAGAAGTCATTGACGAAGCAATGATCCTTGAGGGCACGGTGCGCAGCCATGGCGTGCATGCGTGCGGTGTGGTGATCGCGCCCGACGACCTCGTCAAGTTCCTGCCGCTCGAAATGGCACAGAAAGGCGTGATAACCACTCAATTTCCGATGACCCAAGTTGAGGAGCTCGGACTGCTCAAGATGGACTTCTTGGGGCTGTCCAACCTGACAATTATCAACAATACGCTTCGTATCATCCGAAAAGTGTATAAGACAACCATTGGTCTCAGCGATATACCGAACGAAGACACCAAGACGTTCGAGCTGCTGCAGAATGCTGATACAACAGGCGTATTCCAGCTGGAGTCCGCAGGTATGAAGCGCTATTTGAAAGAGCTAAAACCGACGTTGTTTGAGGACATCATCGCCATGGGCGCGCTGTACCGGCCCGGACCAATGGCGGAAATCCCGCGGTTCATCGAGGGCAAGAACCATCCGTCATCGATTACCTACTTGCATCAATCGCTCGAGCCGATCCTCAAAGATACGTACGGCGTCATGGTCTACCAGGAGCAAATCATCAAGCTGCTGCAGTTCGTTGCTGGCTATACGCCCGGCGAAGCTGATTTGGTCCGCAAAGCCATTGGAAAAAAGAAGCGCGAAATCATGCAAGCCGAGGAACCGAAATTCATTGCCGGCTGTGTCAAGAAAGGTTTGACCGAAGCGCAAGCCAATGAACTTTGGGCGCAAATCCAGCCATTTGCCGATTACTCATTCAACAAAGCGCACGCAACGTGCTACGCGCAAATCGCGTACTGGACCGCATACCTGAAAGCGCACTTTCCGGCTGCGTTCATGGCGGCACTGATGACGAGCGACGCCGATGACACCGAACGGCTGGCAATCGAAATTACCGAATGCAAAAAAATGGGCATCGAGGTGCTGCTGCCGGACGTGAACGAGTCATTCCTGGAATTTGCAGTCGTACCGGGCGAGCCGCCGAAAATCCGCTTCGGGATGGGGGCGGTCAAGAATGTCGGCAAGGGCGCTGTAGAAGAAATTGTCCGGGCGCGCGACAGTGGCGGCCATTTTTTTTTTTTTTCGGACTTCCTGGCACGTGTCGACACCCCCATCGTGAACCGCAAGGCGCTGGAAAGCTTGGCGAAAGCGGGCGCTTTTGACCGGTTTATTGACCGCTCGACTATCCTGCACAACCTCGACACGATTGTCGCTTACAGCGCGAAATTGGCGAAGCAGGCTTTGAGCGGTCAAACTGACTTGTTTGGCGTCGCCGAGGAAACATCATCCCACAAACCAACCCTGATTCTTGTTCCGCCGGCAGTCCAATACAACGCGCATGAGCAGCTCCTGTGGGAGCGCGAGCTACTCGGACTATATCTAAGCCAGCACCCCTTAGCGGCGTTCTCGGCGATCTTGGGCGAGCAAACCACGCCGCTAAAAGTCCTCGAACCTGGCCACGATGGAAAGCAGGTTGTGGTTGGCGGTAACGTGACGGCAGTTAGGGAGATCATGACCAAGAACGGCCAGAAGATGGCATTCGTCAAGATCGAAGACGAGTCAGGAGAAGTGGAGGTCATATTGTTCCCGAGCGCGCTGCAGCAGACATCTGGGCTATGGGAGCGTGACAGGGTGGTGATCGCCCGAGGAAGGGTGAGCGCCAAGGACCGGGATGGCAATATCGGAACAGAGTTGAAAATCCTGGTCGATGACGCGCGGGAAGTGACGCACGAGCAAGCGGTGGCGTACCAGCCGACCGGCAAGAAGCCGCCGATGCCAAAAGGCAAGCTCAAAGCGGCACGTATAGAACAGAATGATGCAAGCACCGAAACGAACGCGCGTATTTATATACGGTTGCAAGAAAGCGACGACCAGCAATTGTTACTTTCGCTTAAGCGTGTCTTGGATGATCAACCGGGGGAGAGCGAAGTTGTCCTTGTACTCGGCAGTGACGAGCAAAAGCAAATCGTGCGCCTGCCGACCCGGATCAGTGGCGACCAGGCGGTGCTGGAACAGCTCCAATCGCTTGTCGGCGCCCAAAATGTTATCCCACAGTAGTAGGTAGCTAATAGCCTATAGCGGTACACCATCAGCCGCGCTAACGTCTATCTGATCAAGCCGACGGTATGGCTCAGGATAATGCTGAATGAGATTAATGTTGCTGCGGCAATGTCAAGTATTGGGTGACGCAGAACAAATGCCTCGCCGTGGACCAACACTTTGCGCCACGCCCAACCGTGCCTAACAAGCACAAATCCAAACGCGGACAATCCAAATATACCCAGCGCCAGGGTATTCATTGGCGCGCTGCTGGCGACAAGTTGGAAACGCGTAATCCGCTGTTGGCTTGGCTCCAATGTCGCGTTTTGGTTATTCTGCTCTTTTGGCTTTGCCGCTGTGGCGGGGGTGCTTGTTGCAATTGGGCTCGTGGTCGGGACGGAGGTTTTCTTGGCTGCCGGCGATGAGTGTTGGGTTTGCTGTTCTGGTTTGGCGACTAGCGCGGGAGTTGGGGTTTTCGGGGTAGCGCTCGCAGCAACGGGAGTGCTTGCCAGGGCGCCATACATTGCGACGACGAGCGTTTCCGGGCCACTGCTTTGGTAGTCAGGGATGTTGACAATGCCGAACCCGACATCCTTGTATGAAACATTCAGGATGTTTGCCCGGTGCTCGGGGCTATTCATCCATCCGTCGATGGTGTAGGCGGCAGTATCGAAACCATAGGCGAGGTTTTCGCCGGCAACACTGTAGTTGTAGCCGGCGGCTGTAATGAACGTCCACGGAGTTTTGCCGTCGGGGGTGTTGTGCGACCAGTAGTCACGCGCTGCCATATCGTTCGCTTTGTTCTGTGCGGCTGTAGTAAGTTCGCTGTTGATATGCAGCGCCGTTTCGCCGTTTGTTTGTCGCTGGGTATTCGTGTCGTCGAGCAGGCTCTGGACGCTCATGTCAGTTGCATACCCGAGGACGCTTTGTCCGAGCGAGCCAAGCCAACTATTGGCAACGATGCCCAAGGACACAATTGCCACCATCGGCATATATGGCCAATATGTCTTTAAGTAGTCATGGCTGTGGCGGTGATGGTGGCCGCTGCGCATGCGGTGGTCGCGGGTTGGACGTTTTGGTTTTGTTTTTACGAGCGTCATAGATAGTTATGCTTGCAATTGTTTGTAGTTTATCACAGAATGGATGATCGACAGAATAATCTTAACTAGGAGTTGTGAGAAATGGCTGCAGAGCAGTTTCAGGTTGCTAATGAAATTGAAGTAGCAGGATTACATAGCGGCGATGAAGTTGTAGTTGGTCTCGATGGCCGTTTACTTAAATTTACGGCTTTCCAGCCTGGTGAGGGCGAAGCATTGTTGGCGCATGTGTCATTGGCGGCCGGTCCCGATCCAGATATGGCTGTGTGGAGACAGCTCAACGATGTTTACGAATTGCCTTCCAGCGTGCCGGATGTCCTTGACGTTGAAGGTATGCCAAGCGTTAGTGCAAAACTCGCGGGCGAAAAGCTGACTCGAACATTAGCGGTGGAGCAGCTACTTCGCATGGGCAGGCTGGTCGTGCAACAGACGGCAAGCGGCACGCCAGAAAAAACCTGGATCAAATTTACGTCAGCATCAACGATTGAAAATCTATTCGAACGCCGCGCCTCCGAGCAGAGCTAGTATAGCCGTTATCGTTTATTCCCCGAGTGGGCAGAAAGCAATTTGGTACAACGCCATGGCTGCGGCTGCAGATACATTGAATGATTCTTTTTGGCCGTACATGGGGATCTCAACAATCACGTCACAAGCATCGAGTATTTCTGGTTCGATGCCTTCGATTTCGCGCCCGACTAGGACAGCGACTTTTTTGGGCGGTTTATAATCCGGCAATTGAATGGAATGCTCGTACTGCTCTAGTGCGACAATCGTGAAGCCAGCTGCGTGTAACGCCCCGAAAACATCTTGTATATTTTCGGCATGCTGCCACGGGATACTATGTTCCGCGCCCAGTGCCGTTTTGTGTATTTGGGCGTCAATCTTGCGTGCCAGGTGCGGCAAGCGCGGGTCGTCATTGGCCTGGTATGGATATGGCGTGTAGCCGGTCAGGTAAACTTCTTGCACGCCAAGCCCGTCAGCAGTCCGAAGCAAAGACCCGACATTGTGGCAGCTACGAACGTTATGAACCACCAGGACAATATCGCGCATAGCTCTATCTTGGAGATATGCACAGCTTTCGTCAAGCTAAGTATCTGGCGCATGCCAATGCTTATGCTTTATACTTAAGGTCATGCAAAATGATGCTGCTGCTCGGGGGCGGGCGGAACAGGAGCAAAGTACCCAGCACCGCGCGCGGATACTGGGGATGGGCTACGTCGATACGTCGCAGATCCCAAACAAACAATTGTTCAAGCAAATACTCAGCGTTTCGGATATGTACCGTTTGAAGATACTGCCGCTGAACGCCGACCAGAGCAATGTGCTTTTCGGCATTTTGACGACGACGCCGCAATCATCGTTGGCAGAGGTAAAGAAGCACTTCCTGAGCCAGGTCGTGACCTTCGCGATTATTTCGGACGCCGGTTTTCGTGATTACATGAACCTCTACGATCCGCCGAAGCAGGTCGTCTACCAAGATATCACCTTGAAGTCGGCAGGCACCGAGGACTTGGTGCAAAATGTCTCTGACACGCTCGAGCAAGTCAAAGCGTCCGACATGCTGGCGTATTTAGTGTCCCAGGCATACCACCTCAATTCATCGGATATACACATAGAATCGCAAGCCGAGGACGCCCGCGTGCGGCTGCGCATCGACGGGGTGTTGCACCAGATCGCGCGGATCAGCGAGGAAAAGTATCGCGTGTTGGTGTCAGCGATTGCCAGCGCTGGCAACATATCGACATCGTCCACTGATGCACAACAAGGCCATATTGCCCAAAAAGTCACGATGGCGGATGGTACTGCCGTCGACGTGAACGTGCGATTGGAGACAGTGCCAACAATCAACGGGCTGGACATCGTCATGCGTTTGTTCAATATGCAGCCGGAGATGTACCAACTGGACCGGCTGGGGCTTTCTCCGTCAGAGCGGGAAGTAGTCGATGGCATCATCGCCAAGCCCAGCGGCCTGGTTATGGTAGTCGGACCGACCGGCTCGGGCAAAACGACAACGCTGTACTCTATCATGAATTCGCTCAACAGTGACGAACGCAAGATTATAACCATCGAAGATCCTGTCGAATATCAGTTCCCCGGCATTACGCAAATATCAGTCACCAGCAGTGACGCGGCCGGCGACGCCAGCTTCGCGGAGAAACTGCGCGCCGTGCTGCGCTTGGACCCGGATATCGTCATGGTCGGCGAGGTGCGCGACAACGATACGGCGCGGACTGCGCTGCAAGCGGCATTGACCGGCCACTTGGTACTTACCACGTTCCATGCGGGCAGCGCGGCAGCAGCCCTGACGCGCCTGCGCGACATCATGGAACAGAACCCGCTGTTCGTTTCGGCGATCCGGTTGGTCATGGCGCAACGCCTGGTACGCCGCCTGGATGACGAAACTAAGCAAACGTATTCGCCTGATGATGCAACCCGTGCAAAATTGCAACAAGTAATTGATTCTCTACCCGAGGGCGTTGAGCACCCGAACCTCGACAATGTGCAATTATACAAAGCTGGCGCGTCGGTCGATAACCCCTACGGTTTCAAGGGCCAGCTGGCGATCCGTGAGCAGTTCATGATGAGCGGCGAGATGCAGCGCCTGTTCACCGGGCCAGCCGGCGCGGTGACGGTGAGCGAAATCGAAGCGGCCGCTATCCGCAGCGGCATGCGGACGATGTTGCAGGATGGCGTTCTAAAAGCGATTGCCGGCGAGACCACGCTTGAAGAAATTTACCGCGTTGTAGGATAGAAAATAGTAAATCAGGCAACAAATTGCTATAATATTGCTAATGACTTATGACAACGAACCGCCTATTGGCGATGACTTTGATGCTGGCCAGCAACCGTCACCCGAAAGCGCTGCAGCCGCACTAAGCGAACAAGTCGAAGCAATGCTTGGGGAATGGTTCCCCGACTGGGATGGATTACGTGATGCCAATAAGGATAGTTTGCGTATTTTTGGCCATTATATGGCATATGCCAAGCTCGATGCCCAAGCTGACCCCGACGGGTTCGCCTACTTCGGGTTGTTCGGTTATTCAACCGAGCGGTCCGCGGAAATGCGGGGTGTTCCGTTGCCAAGTGGCGAACAACTGTTTATTGCTGCTTTCAGGAGCGCAGTAGAAAAGCATGCCATAGTGGGCAGGTTTATCAGCAAAGGCGGATCGCTCGTCGGGTCAACCCTTGCGCCGGATGATTCATTGCCAGGCAGACTTGTTGTCATGCGTCATTATTTACCGTTGGTACCTGGCCGTACATACGATGATGATGAAAAATTGCAGTTTCCAGAGGCAGGGTATTTGTATACGGTGCTTCGCGATCACGAAAGCGATGTGTTCATGGTCGACGGTTATATCTTCCAGGGCGAAATGATCTTGCGGATAAACCAATATGATGCCGATACGCTTTCCCCGGATATCTGGCCAGGCGTCGACATTACGTCAAGGCTTGACGATGTCCGCCACCCGGCGAGTTAACACTTGCGCGAACAGATCAAATAAGATAAGATATACGACATATGCAAAGTGTTATCCAAACTATTTCAGACTCGTTTAAAAAGTCGGCGGTCGTTGACGTACGCACCGGCGATACAGTAAAAGTGCACCAGCGCATCCGTGAAGGCAACAAAGAGCGTGTCCAGGTCTTCCAGGGTCTTGTTATCAAGACGACCAGAAAAGGCAGTCATACGAGCGCCATCCTCGTCCGCCGTATCGCCAGTGGTGTCGGCGTGGAGAAAAGTTTCTTGCTGAACAGCCCGCTCGTACTAAAGGTTGAGATTACTAAGCGCAGCAAAGTCCGCCGCAAGTACTTGACGTACATGCGCAACCGCACGGGTAAAGCTGCCCGTATGACAGGCCTAGACTTCGACCGTGACGCCGTTAACGCTGTACACGACAAGACAGCTGAGGCAGAGGAAGCCAAGCTCAAGGAAGAGGTGGCAGAAGCCGCCGCTGAAGCCGAAGAAGCCAAGAAGACCGAAGAGGCAAAGCTCGAGGCCAAGCAAGCGGAAGTTGTTGCCCGCCACGAAACCGCTGAATAGAACAGTATATTCGACAGCAAAAAAGCCTGGTTCTGCCAGGCTTTTTTATTGCTACAATTTAGTATGTATGCATAGAGTGGTAATAGGCATGGACGAAGTGGGACGGGGCTGTTGGGCGGGGCCCGTGACGGCTGGCGCTGTGATCCTCGGGCGTGCTATCCCCGGCGTGAAAGATTCCAAATTGCTGAATCGGGCGCAGCGCGAACTGCTTGACGCAGAAATACGCGACCAGGCTTTGGCTACCGGGCTTGGCTGGGCGGACGTGCGTGAAATCAACGCGCTTGGGCTGACCGGCGCACTGCGCCTGACGTTTACACGTGCCTTGGCAGAGATTACTATGGCATACCAAGAAATCATCTTGGATGGCAACTACAACTTCCTTGCACCTGGGCTGCCGGTGAGAACGCTCGTAGACGCCGACGCGACCCAGCCTTCTGTCAGTGCTGCCAGTATCATCGCCAAAGTCGCCCGTGATAACTATATGATACGAATAGCCGAAAAGTACCCTGGTTATAATTTTGAGAAGCATGTCGGCTATGGTACGAAGCTGCACCGGGAGGCCGTTGCACGGCTCGGTATTTGCGAGTTGCATAGGGTCAATTGGAAGCCTATTAAGGAACTATTGGCGTGAAAACGACGAGCGCCATTGGCCACGAAGCGGAATCCGTTGCCGCCCGGTACCTCGAGGAAAATGGCTACGGCATCATTGAGCGCAATTTCAAAACACCACGTTGCGAGATCGATGTCATCGCGCAAAAAGGCAAATGCATGTATTTTGTAGAGGTAAAATACCGAAGTAGTTCTGGACAAGGAATGGGTTTGGATTACATTACCCCAAAGAAGCAGAAGCAAATGCGGTTCGCCGCTGAAGTGTGGATACAAGAACGCGCATGGACCGGCGAAGCGGTGCTTTCGGCGATTGAAGTGAACCGGGATTTGCAAGTCGCCGAATTCATAGAAGACATTTCTTGAAAGGCTTCTTTCCGAGGAGGTCTAACGATCTCCTTCTCCGTCGCCGTCAACCCCATATTTATGCATGGGAAATGTACGCATATATTTGGCATTGCCCAAAATCCCCGTTCCCTTTCGTGGAAACCGGTCAGTTACTTTTGCCTTGATGCAAAAGTAACCAAAAGATCAAGGGCGGACTTCGTTCGCCTGGGCAAACGTTGTGCAGCCCGACAACCGCCGCACAATCCCCGCTTCGCTATCGTGCGGCGCCCCTTCGGTGAAGTTGTCAGTTGCACGAACATTGGCGCCATGGCTCGCTACGCATGCCCGTGAACAGCCAAGGAACCTGCCCGACGAGAAGCCGGGTAGGGGTTTCATGAATACAAGGCTTCGCCTTGTTCCGCTTTCCGGGGCAATTGCGGAGCGTTCGTGGCGTGCCGTTGTATAAACGCACAATCTACAAAAGCCGAGGACTGCCTGACGAAACAAGGAATGCCAGTGGCATTCCTTGCTGAGGAGTTCCGCAGGCGATTGTGCGGCTTTACAACGGCACCCAAGAATGCATAGCCTTGCCCTAGCTTTTTGCATACTTTTGAGCAATGCCAAAAGTATGTGCCCGGTTTCCGCGGAAGGGAACAAAGCCTTTTGGTAACGTCAAAAGTAGTTACTCGGTTTCTATGTGCGAATAAGGGACTCAGGTTCGACGGTGATGGGAATATTCACGCGCTTTTGAAAAACTGTTGGACCGAGGCGAGGTCGCGGGCAAGCCATTTGACGCGGGTGTCGATCTCGCTCATGGCGATATTGATATTTCGCTCCAATTCCAGCTCGTCGCGCTTCGGCGCAAAGAAATCAGTATATTTTTGTTGCCAAGCTTTGGTATTGCAGATACCTGCGGCGTAACGCGGGAAATCATCATATGATTTGTCGTGGGCGTAGGTCTCGACAACCCAAGGCCACTCGACGACCATCCACTGCCAAGCGGTTTCGCGGGTGTGGCGGTTGCGAAGCAGGTAAAAGATCCAGTAATCCGCGTCTTGCGGCTTGACGAGCGATGCGTTTTTCAGCCGTTCAAGCAGGTGTGACGCGTCATCAGGATTTTTTGTTGAGGTGAGCGCGGACATGGCATCAGCTTTCAGGTCGCTGTTCGGCGTGGTGTCGTGAAGGTTGAGCAAATAATCAACAGCACCGGGGATGCCCTCCCTGATTGCCGACCCAAATACGATGCTGCGCAGTTCCGGTGCTATATCAAGACTATCACTCACATGTGCTTTGAATTGGCGAATGGCTTCCCCGACAACGGACGGTGTCTCGGCATAGGAGTTCAAGCCTATGATCGTTGCGCGGAGTTTGCTATCGGCTGCACTCTCGTTGGGTAATTCTTTCCATCCTAATCGTGTCAGCTCGCCGGCAGTCAGCTCGCGTACGAAGCGCTTGATAGCAGGTTCAATGGATTCGTCCCAGTCGATGAATCGTCGTGCTTCGCTAATCGTCAGTGCAATTATTTCCCATACTGGTTCCGCGTGTTCGCTCTGGTACGCATCAAGCAGGCGCAAGACGTTGCCAAACTGTTGCAAGCCAGACTTGGAGAGCATGCTCGCGTTGTTGAGCAACATCAGCCGTTCTGTCGCGCCGAGTTTTTGGTTGGCGACCAGTTTTATGATTTGCGCCATATGGCTCTGGTCCGCGTAGTTAACGATGTAGTGTCCTGCCGAATGCTCGTTGATAACGAGAGGCTTGGCATTTGCCGCTACATGCACCGATGCTTTGTCCAGCCGGGCTGGCACTGCGGGGTCGTTGGCAAAGAGCGGTACTGGCCAAAGGCGGCCGTCGGATAACGCTCCGCTTTCCAGGAAGTGCGCCTGGCTTAATTCAAATTTGCCGTCACCGTCAGGTTTGACCGTTACCACCGGGAAGCCGGAACGCTCCAGCCAGGGGTCCATAAAAGATGCAACATCAACGCCGCTTGCTTTGCCGAGTGCTTCCCACAGGTCGGCGCCGCTGGCGTTGCCATATTTGTGCTTGTTGAAATACTCAGTTAGCCCTTTTCGGAACGCGTCTTCGCCCAAATAGGTTTTGAGCATATAGAGCAAACGGCCACCTTTGGCGTAAACGATGGCGTGGTCGAACAACGTGTTGATCTCCATCGGGTGGCGGACATTCGTTTTCACGGCCTGCACGCCTGGCGTCGCGTCGCGCCTGAGCGCCACGAGCCCTTCTCCCATAATGAACGTTTCCCAGATGTGCCAATCCGGAAACATATGGTCGACTGCCTGGAATTCCATCATATTCGCGAAGCTCTCGTTCAGCCAAAGGTCATCCCACCAGCGCATGGTCACGAGGTTGCCGAACCATTGGTGCGATGTCTCGTGGGCGATGACCATGGCAATATACTCCTTGATCGATTGCGACGCCTGGCCGGGGTAGGCAAGCAACAGCCGCTCACGATAGGTGATGAGCCCCCAGTTCTCCATGGCCCCGACGGTGAAATCCGGCAGCCCGACGTGGTCGCATTTGGCGAGCGGGTACTGCACATCGAAATAATCCTCGTAATATTCGATCGAACCCTTAGCGGCTTCGAGGGCAAAATCCAGCGCATCGAGCGGCTGCGCGATAGTCGCCCAGACGGACACTTCGGTGCCACGCTTGGTCTGGGTGCTTTTGCTTTGCAGTTCGCCGATGACGAATGCGAGCAGATAGGTCGACATTTTCGGAGTCGTCTCAAAGGTGGTCGCAACCAATCCGTTGGCTTGGTCCTCCTGATTGCTGACTGGCGTGTTGGCGAGCACCGCCAGGCCGTTTGGCGTGTGGAGCGTCAGGTCGAAAGTTGCTTTGGCTTCCGGTTCGTCGATGCAAGGGAAGAGTTCGCGTGCATGGTGGCTTTCGAACTGCGTTGCCAGCATAACGTGCTCTTTGCCGTCGACCTTGAAATAACATGGGTACAGCCCGGTCATGCCTTTGGTGATCACGCCACTGAATTGCATGTTGACCGTGTACTCGCCGCTATACACCATTTCGTCGGTGTGCAGGCGGACTTCGTCGAGTGTGTCCTGGTTGTTGATGCGCACAACAGGCAGTGCACGGTCGCCTTTTTTGTCGTGCTTGGTGATAGTCGCGCTGGAGACCTTTAGCCCATGCTGGTGGAATGTGAGCCGTTGGCTCGGCCGCGCGGTTTTCTTTAGCGTGATGGCAACGGAACCCGTGAACGCCAAGTTGTTTGCGTCGGGCGTCAGGTCGAGTTTGTAATTAGATGGCTTCAGGTCGGCGTAATATCGTTTGACGGATTTCATATCTTTAGCATAGCACGGGGGTAATCGTAGTCGGCTGCGCTTATTTGACAACAGCTGGCGCGCCGCCTATACTACTATATGTTCAGGTCGGCCAACAGGTCGACTTTTTTCATAAAAAGACCTAAGTAAGATCAAAGGAGCACCCGATGGAAATGGATTTCAAACAACTGGCAGTTGCCATCAATGCCATAGCCGAAGAGAAAAACTTGCCTGCTGACACGGTCAAGGAAGTTGTCGAACAAGCCCTGGCTGCCGCCTATCGGCGCGACTATGGCGAGCGCGAGCAGGAAGTCCGCGTCAGCATGAACCTCAACACTGGCGACGTTGACGCGTATGTCACGAAGGAAATTGTCGACAGCGTGGATAACCCAGCCTACGAGATTTCGCTCAAAGATGCCCAGGTCATGCGCAAGAACGCTGCAATTGGCGAGACCGTCGAAGTGCATGAGAAAGTACACGACTTCGGCCGTGTCGCTGCCCAGACGGCTAAACAAGTTATCCTTCAGCGCCTGCGTGAAGCCGAGCGCGAAGTGGTCATGGCTGAGTACGAGGATAAGATCGGTACGGTCGTGAACGCGCAGGTAACCCGTGTCGAGGGCAATATCGCCCGTATCGACTTGGGCCATGCACAAGGCATCATGCCGCGCAGCGAGCAAATCCAAGGAGAGCATTACTACCCGGGCCAGCGTATCAAAGCTTTCCTGAAAGATGTCGAGCGCGGCCCACGCGGCCCACAGCTCGTCGTTTCACGCGGCAACACGTCATTTATGGAATGGCTGTTCCGTGCTGAAGTACCGGAAATGGAAAACGGCGCTGTCGTGATCAAGGGCATCGCCCGCGAAGCCGGCGTGCGCAGCAAGATCGCCGTGGCCAGCAATGTCCAGGGCGTCGACCCAGTCGGCACCTTCGTCGGCGGGCACGGTACCCGCGTGAATGCTGTCATGAGCGAGGTTGGCGACCAGGAGAAAATCGACATCATCGTATATGCTGACAATCCTTCAGAGTACATCACTAATGCACTCAGCCCGACCAAGGTCAGCAAAGTCATCATCGACGAGGCGCAAAAGAAAGCTCGCGTGCTCGTTCCCGAAGACCAGCTCAGTATCGCGATCGGCAAGAACGGGCAAAATGTCCGGCTTGCCAGCAAACTGACAGGCTATGAATTGGATGTCGAAGGCGACAAGCAACCTGCTCCCACAGAAGCCAAAGAACCGGCCGCCCCGGCGAGCGCCGCCACTGCTGCCAAAGCGCCGAAGCTGAAAAAGAAGAGCGAGCTTGAAGACAGCCTGCTCCGGACCATCGAAGAACACGGCGAATAGATAATGGGACAACCATGCGCCGCCCCAAGCAAGAGCTTGGGGACCCTCGGGCTAGGCTTTCCCATCGCTCACTTTCGGAGTAAATCCGAATTTGCCTAACGGCGAACCATTCGCTGCTCTTTCCAAAAAGCAAAGCAACAATATGAAGCAGGCAATCGTAAATATCTCACTACTCGTTAAAGACTACGATCAATCGATTGACTTCTTTACGAAGAAGTTGCATTTTGTACTCGTAGAAGATGTGCCTATCCCGAAGCAATCCAAGCGATGGGTGATTATTGCGCCAAAAGGATCGCAGGAGACGCGTATTAGTCTTGCGCGCGCAAGTACCCCCGATCAGCGGGCATGCATTGGCAAACAAGCTGGTGATCGCGTTTTTCTGTCACTCGCAACAGATGACTTTGATCGTGACTGTAAAGAGATGAGAGCCATGGGAATTACATTTGTTCGCGACCCCAAAGAAGAACCATATGGCAAGGTTGCGGTATTCCTTGACTTATATGGAAATCTTTGGGACCTGATTTCGTATAATCATTGAAGATGTTTGGCAACCTGACTCTCAAAACCTCCCAGTCACGTCATCCTCGGGCTTGAGCCGGGGATCCAGTAAGAAATAAAGACGCCAACCCTTATTCATTGACTGGATTCCCTCCGCTGGTCAGCGGATGCGCGGGAATGACGTATGCTTCGGGGATTTGAGAGCCAGGGTTTGGCAATCTTGACTGTTGAGTGCTAAAAGTTTTACAATTGCCTCAGTATGACAGAGCGCCAACGCCAAATTTTGAACGCCATCGTCGAGCAATATGCCGAAGTAGCGAGTCCTGTAGGCAGCAACTTGCTGGCGAAAGCTTTCCATGTGTCGTCCGCGACGATCCGAGCCGAAATGGCCGAATTGGAGCGGCTGGGCTATATTTCGCAGCCGCACACCAGCGCGGGGCGCATCCCGACCGACAAGGGTTATCGCTTATACGTTAATAGTATCTCAGAACAGGGAGTCAGCGACGAGCAGCTCACGTTGCCCGAGCGCCGCGCAGAACGCGCCTTGGCAGCCCGCGCATCCCAAGGCGGCGTGCCCGAGCGGACGATACGCAACGTCGTCGACACGCTTGTGGAGCTAACGCATAATCTTGGCTTGGCAACCATTGGCGACCAATTGTATATGAGCGGGCTATCGAACCTTTTCGGCCAGCCTGAATTTATCAACAGCATCCAAGTGCGCCAAGTTGCGCAATTACTAGACAACCTGGAGCCATGGCTGCGCGAAGCTGCGCTGAACCAGCCGCTTAGCGTGTATATCGGCGCAGAAAACCCGATCGGGCGGAGCGCTGGTTGCAGTTTGATTATCAGCCGTTTTCGCGGTCCGCTGAGCGATCGGAGCTATATTGGCGTGCTTGGACCAACACGACAAAGTTATCGTGATGTCATGTCGCTGGTGCGCCGTGCCGGCGAGGAGTTGGAGGAAGCGCTGTATGAATAAGAAATCCGAGCCACGAAACCCGAAATCCGAGGAAGCCAAGCGGCTGCAACAACAGGTTGATGAAATAACAGCAGCGCTGCAGCGCGAACGTGCTGATGCCGTGAATTTGCGCCGGCGCTACGATGATCAATTGGCCAGCGTGCGGACATCAGTCAAAGCGAGTATCATTGAAGAATTATTACCAGTGATTGATAATTTTGAGCGCGCGCTGAAGTACGTTCCGGCTGAACTCGAAGCCAATGATTATGTAAAAGGCGTACAGGGTGTCGTTCGCCAGTTCGAGAAAACACTCGAAAACATGGGCGTGCAGCGTATCATGACGGTCGGCACAGAGTTCGACCCGCGGTACCACGAAGCGGTCAGCATGGAAGAAGGTGATGGCGATAAAGAAATCATCACCGAAGAATTACAAGCCGGCTACAAAATCGGCGACGACGTCATCCGCCACGCCATGGTCCGCGTCAAAGCTAGTTAGCAATTGCTTAAACTAGTCTGCGAGATACAAACTAGCTAGTGCTACCAGGTCAGCCAAATTCCCTTCAAGCGTCTCGCTTTGCGGGCGTGCGTCTGGTATGTATCGAGTAACTTGCTGCTGGGCGTGGTCGCCGTACATGGCGTCTGCGTGCACGCTTAGTTGCCGGTCAAAAACGACATGCTCCTTGAACGAATCGTTCACTCCTGGCAGGAACCATGCCGT